>JBFZCO010000057.1:0-19547 GCA_041307885.1 Burkholderiales bacterium
GCTTTTTCTGGAACAAGTAAAAAAATCAAAATAGAAACTGCTTCGCCATCAGGCGCAGCAAAGTCAATGGGCTTTCTCAGTTTGATAAATGCTGCAATAGGTTGCTTTAGCCCTTTAACGCGCCCATGGGGGATCGCTACCCCAGCACCCAGTGCTGTTGATCCTAAGTCTTCGCGGGCATTCAAGAAACCCACTACTGCCCCAGCTTCAATGCCTGCTTGTTTGGAAAAGAGTGAGCCAGCAGCCGCAAATGCCTCAGCCCTGCTGCTTGAAGGGTTATCTAAGGCAATGCGATCTAGAGTGAATAAATCGGTCAGGGCATTCATGTCAATTGATTATAGGTGTCCTGACGGGCAGGATTACTCAAATTGCTTATCGTGGTGATGATTTTGAATCTTTTCCTTATGTTTAACGACTTGACGTTCAAGTTTATCTACAACAGCATCCATTGCATGATAGAGGTCTGCATTATGAGCCTCAGCAAATAGCTCCTTGCCTTTTAGATGAATCGTGATCTCCGCAGTCTGACGGAGATTCTTTTCTTTAGCATTGTCAACAATCAAAAAAGCGGAGGCATCAAGCACGTGATCAAAGTGCTTGCGAATTTTGGCTAAACCACTCTCTAGGTGGGTACGCATGGCTGGGGTAACTTCCACATGACGGCTATTAATTTTTAAATTCATCAGCAGCTCCTATTCAATGCAAAACGCGTGCGCAAATAATTACTCGGGGTGCGCAGCAAGCCCCTGTAATGACCTATTTGTTATTTGGAATTGGATTTCATGAACCTCCAGCGTATCAGCGATTTTGCTGAAAACCAAGGGGGGAGATCATGTTTATTTAATAAATATTAAAAAAACAGCGGCATTCCTACATACGGAAGTTTTCGCCTAAATAGACTCTTCTAACAGCATCATTTTGAATGATTTGATCTGGTTGACCTTCTGCAAGCACGCTACCTTCACTGATGATGTAGGCATGATCACAAATACCCAATGTCTCGCGAACATTATGGTCGGTGATGAGAACGCCAATCTGGCGATCCCTCAGGAATCGAACGATTCTTTGAATTTCACCAACTGCAATGGGGTCAACGCCGGCAAAAGGCTCATCTAGGAGAATAAATTTTGGTTGGGAGGCCAAAGCTCGGGCAATTTCTACACGTCGTCGCTCTCCACCTGAAAGGGATAAGGCTGGATTGTTGCGCAAGTGAGTAATTTGAAGTTCGCCTAAAAGCTCGTCAAGACGGTTGGCAATTTCAGATTTACTTAAAGGCTTGCCACCTTGAACCTGAAGCTCTAATACCGCTTGAATATTTTCGGCAACATTGAGTTTTCTAAAAACGGATGCTTCTTGAGGAAGATAGGATAGGCCCATACGAGCCCTCTCATGAATTGGAAGTCTTGTGATATCAGTTCCATCGAGAACAATATTGCCGCCATCGAGGGGAACCAAGCCAACAATCATATAAAAGGACGTAGTCTTACCAGCACCATTGGGCCCAAGCAAACCAACTACTTCGCCGCATTTAACCTCTACAGAAACATCACGCACGACAGTGCGAGATCCATAGCGCTTTTGTAAGTGGTGAGCACTTAAGGTTGGAATGTTCGACTTGGCGCTTGAATCTGTAATCATTTTTCTAGTGTAGCTTTTCTTCTAGGTGAAAGGATGGCCCTGGCTTGAGGTCCATCCTCTGGCTTGATATTCTCGGGCGGAGAGACGCGATAGTATTGATTGACATCATCATATTCAATTTTCCAGCCGCGAATTTGGTCAACCATCTGCATATTTTGGAGGCGTTTTAAATTAGCATCGCCAGTTAAAGTCAGGAGTTCTGTTTTAGCGTTGTAGAACACGGCTTGACCTCGTCCTTGCATGAATTCATCAGCAGGACCTTCCCTCTTTTGCCTAAAATCAGCCGTTGTACCAGGACTCGCTTTGACATCAATATATTCATATCCCTCGGGATCTACTTTGATATTACCCTTCTCGCCAGTCAGCAAAATACTTCCTTTGATAATCAGTACTTCACCTTCAAGGTCATAGATTTGCTGTACATCGTTTACATTTACTTTCTCGGCTTCCAAAATAATAGGTTTATCTTGATCAGCTTTTTCAGCATGTGCAAGCTGCGTGATTAAAAGAGGTGATAGCAGCACAAGAAGGAGTGAGCGGTAAACCATTTTTAGCACAGCAAATATCATTGCTGAACTCCTGATGGAAGTCGTTCTATACGGCCCTTCACCTGTCCTGACAAGACCATACTTTGCTCGATATTATTGAAAACACCCCCATCTGATGAGTTCATGATGGATGTCCCTTGTTCAAGGGTAATGGGTTTAGTGGTTTCGATAATATCGTCATTAATTAATACTTTGAAATAAGTAGAACGGGCAAGCATAAAAGGCCTGGCCGCTTCTGTTTCAGTGGCAGCTTGAGGCGGCCGAAAGATTTCTGCGTTATCAATTAAGTCCATGATTGTAAGGTCACCATCTAGGTGCCCCATATCCGCTTTTATTGTTACTGGCGCTTTATTGCTTGGAAAAAGCCGGGCGCGAGGGGTTTCAATATCTATCGATGCATCATCTTCATAGTGAATTACTTTTTTGCCGATGACGCGATATTTTGTGAAGCCTAATTCATTTAGTGCTGATAGTGTTCCGTTGGTAATAATGTAATCAGGCTCATGGAGCTTGACGCGTTCCAGAGCAGCTTTTTCGACAGGCGAACTTTGTTTTACCAGCCAAAAGGTGCTCAGTGTCAGTAACCCCATTAAAACTAGAGGCATTAAACGTAGCAAGATTCGCCACAAGCCTAGTTTGATTTTTTTAGAAGAGCCCGCTTGCATATTAAATACTTTAAGAGCGTGCCTGCGCTAGTAACTCGTCATATCGGTTTTGGGCCTTCAGAATCAGGTCGCATAACTCACGTACAGCACCACTTCCGCCATTGCGCGTGGTGACAAAGTGAGCCGTTTCTTTAACAGCATCGTGTCCTTGGGCTGGGCATGCAATCAAGCCTGCAGACTTCATCATTTTTAAGTCTGGCCAATCGTCTCCCATTACCGCACAGTCTGCTGACTTTAGCCCAACTGCTTGCAAAGTTTTTTCTAAAGCGATGGCTTTATTTTCCACGCCCATGTGAACATGTTTAATGCCAAGCTCTTCACAGCGTGTAAGGACCATTTTTGAAGTTCGTCCAGTAATGATTGCAGTAGGAATACCAATTTTTTCTAATAATTTGATTCCTAGACCATCTTGAATATCAAACGCTTTAAGAGATTCCTTACCATTATCCCCAATAAATACTTGGCCATTAGTGAGAACGCCATCAACATCTAATACGAGGAGTTTTACTCTACCTGCACGCTCCCAAGCTTGCGGATATTGGCTTAGAGGGTTGGTATTGTGGACACTAAAGGCGCTAGGCATATACAGATTAATGAGATTTTGGGTGGATTAAATGACCTTAGCCGCAAACAGGTCATGTAGGTTTAAGGCGCCAAGCAATGCGCCAGTTGAATCAGTCACTACAAGATGATTAATACGATGTTTTTCCATCATCTCAATAGCTTCCTCAGCCAACAATTCTGGCGGGATAGTGCGAGGACGAGAAGTGATCGCACTATCTAATGTCAAACCATCAAGATTGATGTTCTTTTCAAGCAGGCGACGCAGATCACCGTCAGTAAAAATTCCGACAACTTGATTATTGGCATCAAGAGTGACAACCATGCCCATCCGTTTCGATGTCATCTCTAACAACGCTTCTTGTAGAGGGGCAGAGATAGCAATCTTTGGTGTTTCTTCGAAGCTGCGCATCACTTCGCTGACATACATTAGCTGTTTGCGACCTAAGCGTCCGCCTGGGTGGGAGCGTTGAAAATCCTCAGCTTGAAATCCACGAGCATCTAATAAGGCAACTGCGAGCGCATCACCCATTGCTAATGCTGCGGTGGTGCTAGAGGTGGGAGCAAGATTGAGGGGGCAAGCTTCTTTTTCAACGCTGGTATCTAAATGTGCGTCTGCTAGCTTGGCTAAGGAAGAATTTGGTGCACCAGTCAATGCAATGAGTTTGGCACCGGTACGCTTGACAATAGGCACGATCGTCAGAAGCTCATCTGTTTCACCTGAATTAGATAAAGCGACAAAGACATCATCCCGTGTCACCATGCCTAAATCACCATGACTTGCTTCAGCAGGATGTACAAAAAAAGCAGGGGAGCCTGTAGAGGCAAAGGTAGCCGCAATTTTGCGAGCAATGTGCCCAGACTTGCCAATCCCTGAAACTACGATGCGACCTTGACAGGCGTGTAAGAGTTCAACAGCCAGTACTAGGGCATCAGCATTGCTGCCTTCTAGGCGATCACGCATTGTGTGCAGTGCAGCAGCCTCAATAGTGAGGGTATCGCGTGCAAGCTTTAGGGTTCGGTCACGAGTCTTAGCTATCATGGGGTGAGTATATGCCGTCAGTCCTTCAGTTAACTCTCATCTTGCTGGCCTCTGGAGTGGCCGGGGTAGTTATTTTCCGCTATTTTGGGCTACCCCCCATTTTGGGCTATTTAGCCATTGGTGTCCTGATTGGGCCCCATGCCCTTGGCTTGGCTAATGATTCAGCCACAGTCAAGTATTTGGCCGAATTTGGGGTGGTTTTCCTCATGTTCTCGATTGGCCTGGAATTTAACCTCCATAAGTTAAGGGCTATGCGCTCTATCGTCTTTGGTTTGGGGGGTAGCCAAGTCATTTTGACGATATTGCTGGCTGTTCCTGCTAGTTTTTTAATCAATTGGGCTTACCCTATTTCATGGCAGGCGGCCGTTGCTCTTGGAGGCGCTTTAGCGATGTCCTCCACTGCCATTGTGACTAAATTAATTTCAGATCGTTCTGAGCTAGAGACAGAGCATGGCCGGAACGTCATCGGTATTTTGTTATTCCAAGACTTAGCAGTCGTCTTTCTATTAATTCTGATTCCCTCGCTTGGTAGCAATCCAGCGGATTTATTTCTCGCGCTGACTACTGCATCAATCAAGATTACAGTCGCCCTCGTCCTTATATTCGTTATTGGTAAGACCTTAATGAGTCGCTGGTTTAGTGTAGTTACCAAACTGCGCTCGCAAGAGCTCTTCATGCTCAATTTATTGCTAGTTGTATTAGGAATGTCTGCGCTTACAGAGCATTTTGGATTGTCATTGGCTCTTGGTGCCTTCTTAGCAGGTATGTTGATCGCAGAAACTCCTTATCGCCATCAAGTTGAAGAAGATGTCAAACCATTCCGAGATGTTTTGCTTGGCCTATTCTTTATTACTGTCGGTATGTTGTTAGATTTTCAAGTGATCTACCAACAGTGGAAGCTAGTCTTACTTCTCTTAGTTGGCCCTTTGATATTTAAATTTGGCTTAATTGCTTTGTTATCTCGCGCCTTTGGGTCAAGCCCCGGCATTTCGATTCGTACCGGTTTGTGTCTTGCACAGGCCGGTGAGTTCGGCTTTGTTTTATTAAATCAGATTGATGCTCTCCACCTAATTGATCCAGAGTTAAGCCAAGCGGTTTTAGCTGCAATGCTGCTCTCTATGTTTGGCGCACCATTCTTGATTCAATATAGCGACCGAATTGCAATGCGTTTCTCCAGTAATGAATGGTTATTACAATCCTTGGCACTGACGCGGGTTGCAGCAAAAAGTGTGCGTACTGAGAACCATGTCGTGATTTGTGGTTTTGGTCGATCAGGTCAAAGTCTTGCGCGCATGCTCGATCAAGAAAAAATTCCTTATATCGCTTTGGATATGGATCCCGAACGCGTTAAAGAAGCGGCAGCTGCTGGAGATAACGTTGTTTATGGCGATGCTAGCCGGGAAAATTATCTCGTAGCTGTCGGCTTGGCAAGAGCCAAAGCGGTTGTCATTACTTATGCTGATACGCCTGCAACCTTAAAGGTATTGCATCAGGTTGAGCATTTACGCCCTGGCATGACTGTTTTGGTACGCACTAAAGACGATGCCGATTTAGCAAAACTTCAAGCTGCTGGAGCAACCGAGGTTGTCCCAGAATTGATTGAAGGCAGCCTAATGATGGCGTCCCATGTATTACTGATCATGGGCGTTCCGATGCGTAAGGTGGTCCGTCGTGTTACGAGTGCACGTGAAGCGAGATATAGCTTGTTACGTGGTTACTTCCGAGGTTCAGAAGATGATGCCGAGTCTAACGAATCTTGGCGTCTGCATTCAGTTACTTTATTGCCTGAATCGGCAAGTATTGGCAAAACGCTAGAAGAGCTACATCTTGAAAATGAGGGTGTCAGCGTTCAGGCGGTGCGACGCAAGACTGGTAACTCTGACTATGTCAAGTTGGAGCTCACGCCTGACTTACGCTTACAGGCTAATGATATTTTGGTCTTATCAGGTAATTCAGAAGCAACGGATTTAGCTGAATCTAAATTACTCTGACGCCATATTCATTGCATTAAATTATTTCTTCTTTGCGCTGACAGGTGATTTGCGTGTGAGCAGTGGTGCTAAATAATGACCGGTAAAGCTAGCTTTATTTTTAGCCACTTCCTCTGGAGTGCCAGTAGCAATAATTTGTCCACCACCAGCGCCACCCATTGGGCCTAAGTCAATAATCCAATCAGCAGTTTTAATTACATCTAAATTGTGTTCAATGATGACAATCGTATTGCCTTGTTTCTTGAGAGTTTGTAAGACTGTCAACAGCAATTGAATGTCATGAAAATGTAAGCCTGTTGTTGGCTCATCTAAGATGTAAAGTGTTCTACCGGTATCTCTTTTTGATAGCTCAAGAGAGAGTTTGACGCGTTGTGCTTCGCCACCAGAAAGTGTAGTGGCGCTCTGGCCTAACTTGACATAGCCAAGGCCGACGTCTAGCAAGGTCTTGAGTTTGCGCTTCACAATAGGCACTGCCTCAAAAAAATCATGAGCTTGCTCGATCGTCATCGATAGCACTTCATGAATATTCTTTCCCTTGTAACGAATATCGAGGGTCTCACGGTTATAGCGTTTGCCATGACAAATATCGCAAGGCACGTATACGTCAGGTAAAAAATGCATTTCTACTTTGATGACGCCATCGCCCTCACAAGCATCGCAACGACCTCCTTTAACGTTAAAGGAGAAGCGTCCTGCCTCATAGCCGCGCTCACGTGCCGCAGGTACGCCGCAAAAGAGTTCACGAATGGGTGTGAATACACCGGTGTAGGTTGCTGGGTTGGAGCGAGGGGTCCGACCAATTGGTGATTGATCAACGCTAATGACCTTATCAAAGTATTCCAACCCTTTAATGCTGTCATGTGCCGCAGGCTCTGCATTAGATCCATAAATATGTTGTGCAACGGCATGGTGTAGCGTGTCATTGATGAGAGTTGACTTGCCTGATCCAGAAACACCCGTCACACAAGTGAGTAAGCCTACGGGGATCTTTGCATGAACAGATTGCAAATTATTCCCGCGTGCCCCAATAATTTCTAAAAACTTGTCGTTTACGGGAATGCGCTTTTCTGGAACGGCAATACACTCGCGTCCTGATAAGTACGCACCAGTTAATGACTTAGGATTAGCCTCTACTTGAGCAGGCGTTCCTTCAGCCACTACCTCGCCACCATGAATGCCAGCACCAGGGCCGATATCAATGACGTAATCAGAAGCTCGAATCATATCCTCATCATGTTCAACTACGAGCACGCTATTACCTAGGTCACGTAAGTGCTTGAGAGTGCCGATGAGGCGATCATTGTCACGTTGATGGAGTCCAATGGATGGTTCATCCAGAACATACATCACGCCTGTTAAGCCTGAACCAATCTGCGAAGCTAAACGAATACGCTGCGCTTCACCACCAGAGAGCGTGTCAGCGCTACGCTCCAGCGAAAGATAATCTAGGCCAACATCATTTAAGAAGCGCAGACGTGAACCAATTTCTTTGACAATCTTATCTGCGATCTCACGCTTAGCGCCCTTCAGTTCTAACGCTTCAAAATATTCTTTAGCTGCCTTTAAAGGCAGAGCGCTGATCTCATAAATTGCACGGGATTGTTTACCTTCACCTACTTTGACAAAGCGAGCCTCTTTGCGCAAACGACTACCATTACAAGCAGGGCAGGTTTGTACATTTTGATAGCGTGATAATTCTTCGCGCACAGTTGCAGAGTCCGTCTCGCGATAACGTCGCTCAAAGTTCGCAACGATTCCTTCAAATGCATGTTCACGGATACTATTTTTGCCACGTTCATTGATGTACTCAAATGGAATGGTGACATCTCCAGAACCCAGCATGATTAACTCTTGCTGTTTCTTGCTCAGTGTCTCAAATGGTTTCTCGACGTCAAAACCACCATGCTTAGCTAAAGTTTGGAGTAGCTTGAAGTAAAACTGATTGCGACGATCCCAGCCTTTGATTGCGCCTGAAGCTAGCGATAGATCTGGGTGAGCAACAATGCGCTTAGGGTCAAAGAAAGATTGATGACCAAGGCCATCGCATGATGGGCACGCACCCATGGGATTATTAAATGAGAATAGTCGTGGTTCGAGCTCTTGTAATGAGTATGAACAAATCGGGCAAGCGAACTTACTCGAAAAGATCATTTCTTTGCCAGTATCCATATTCACAATCATTGCCTTGCCGTCGGCAAGGCGTAATGCAGTCTCAAATGATTCGGCTAGGCGTTGTGTAATGTCGGGGCGAACTTTAATACGGTCCACTACAACTTCAATAGAATGCTTATCGTTTTTCTTGAGGGTGGGTAGTTGGTCTACTTCAAAGATTTCTGCTTTTGCAGTATTGGTGGTACCTCCGCCAGAACGTACCCTAAAGCGGACAAAGCCTTGTGCCTGCAAATCTTGGAATAAATCAACGAACTCACCTTTACGCTCACTGACAACGGGTGCCAGAATCATCAGCTTGGTATCTTCGGGCATTGCTAAAACGGTATCCACCATTTGAGAGACACTTTGAGCTTCTAGGGGAAGGTCGTGGTCTGGGCAATGTGGGGTGCCCGCACGGGCGAATAACAAACGCAGGTAATCATGAATTTCAGTCACGGTACCCACAGTTGAGCGGGGGTTATGACTGGTTGCCTTTTGTTCTATCGAGATAGCAGGTGACAGACCCTCAATGGTGTCGACATCGGGCTTCTCCATCATTTGCAAAAATTGCCGGGCATATGCTGACAAAGACTCGACATAGCGACGTTGACCTTCGGCATAGAGGGTGTCAAAAGCGAGTGAGCTTTTGCCAGAGCCTGAAAGGCCGGTCAAGACGACTAATTTCTCCCTAGGAATGTCTAGATTGATATTTTTGAGGTTGTGCGTGCGAGCACCGCGGATCTTAATTTCGTTATTCATGATTTTTTAGCGTAACTTGTTAATATAGCTCTTTCCCATGAATTCTTCTGAACTTCGCTCCACCTTGGCCTTAGCAGGCATTTTTGGCCTCCGTATGTTGGGTCTCTTCCTGCTTTTACCCGTTTTTAGTATTCATGCGCGTGACTTGCCGGGGGGTGAGCATGCCTTATGGGTAGGTTTGACTCTAGGAATTTTCAACATTGTTCAGGCTTGTTTTTACATCCCCTTGGGCCGTCTATCCGACAGAATTGGCCGCAAACCAGTCGTTTTATGGGGGCTCTCTTTATTTGTTGCGGGCGCCTTAATTTGTGCTGCAAAAGATGATTTACTTTGGATTGCGATTGGCAGGGGGATTATGGGTGCCGGAGCAGTCTCGGCTGCGATTTCTGCTTGGGTAGCTGATTTAACTCGGGAGCAAGTTCGAACCCGAGCCATGGCTTTGGTTGGTGGAAGTATTGCTCTGTCCTTTGCCCTGTCTTTGGTGATTGCAGCCCCGATATATCGGGTCATTAGCCTGAGTGGAATTTTTGTGGTGCTGGCAGTATTGGGTGTCATTGCCATGTTTGTCACTTACTACGTGTTACCAGTAAGCAAGCCGGAAGTGAAAGTACAACAGGCGTCATTAAAAGAGGTTTTCTTTCGTCCAGAATTAATGCGCTTAAATTTGGGTGTGCTGTTGTTGCATGCAACTCAAGTGGCTATGTTTCTAGTCATGCCGCATTTGCTGGTAGAAGCAGGCTTAGCCTTGGGTGATCATTGGAAAATATATTTATCAATTGTTTTACTTTCATTTTTCCTAATGGCGCCCATTTTGATATTTGGCGAGAAGTATCGGCGCCTAAAGCCCGTTTTTTTATTGGCAATCGCTTTTCTGATTATTGCGGAAATTTTATTTTCCCAGGCAAGATCCATTCTGCCGATTGCTGGTGCTCTATTGATCTATTTTGTTGGCTTTAACCTATTAGAAGCTTTATTACCTTCTTTGGTGTCTCGTTTAGCCAAGGATTCAAAAGGAGCTGCTTTAGGAATCTTTAACACCACGCAGTCCATTGGCTTATTTTTTGGGGCTGCTATTGGTGGGTATTTAATCGATGTCCTTGGTGATATATCAGTCTTTAAAATCAGTTCAGCCCTCTTATTTGGCTGGCTTATAATTGCTTGGTCAATGCGTGAATTGCCTGCAAAAGTAGCGGCTGCCAGTGACACAGAAACAAAGACATCACCTTAGCTTTACATTTAATTAACTGCATCATTTTCTTCGGGAGACAACATGGCTTCGGTAAATAAAGTCATCATCGTAGGTAACGTAGGGCGCGACCCAGAGACACGTTACATGCCAAGCGGCGACGCTGTAACGAATATTTCAGTAGCAACATCTGATCGTTACAAAGATAAACAAACTGGCGAAATGAAAGAAACCACTGAATGGCACCGGGTTGCATTCTTTGGAAAACTCGCTGAGATTGCTGGTCAATACCTCAAAAAAGGTTCACAAGTTTATGTAGAGGGTCGTTTACGCACTCGTAAATGGACTGATGCTAGTGGTCAAGAAAAATACTCTACCGAGATCGTTGCAGAAACCATGCAGATGCTCGGTGGTAAGCCGGTAGGCGGTAGTGGTGATGGCGGTGAGAGCTATAGCCGCTCAAAGCCAGCTGAACAATCTGCACCAGCGTCTTCGAATGCTGCATCCTTAGGTGCAATGGACGACGATATTCCGTTCTAAATATTTAGTCAGTTTTGCAAGATGAAAAAAGCCCTTTTCGAAGGGCTTTTTATTTAATAACAAATTGAACTACTGCCTAGCATGGCGTGTGTTATCAGGCCAGGGTGCATTGTGATCGGTACGAAAAGGGTTGATATCAAGCCCACCTCGTCGTGTGTAGCGTGCATAGACTGATAACTTTTCTGGCTTGCACTGGCGCTTGATATCGCAAAAGATAGTTTCAACGCAATGCTCATGAAATTCTCCGAGTTGCCTAAAGCCAATCAAATAACGCAATAAACCCTCTTCTAAAATGGGGCGACCTTGATAACGAATTTGCACGCTAGCCCAATCAGGTTGACCCGTTACAGGGCAGTTTGATTTGAGCAAATGAGAGACTAAGCATTGCTCAATAGGACCAAAAGATTCATTAACTTGAAGTAGGGTGGGGTCGGCACTTAAATTCGGATCAATCTCAATATCAAGTCTATCCATGAGGACACCACTCATTTCCAAAATCCCTTTTTTTGCAACCGCATCAGTTGGATTAATTCTTGTGGAAATTGGACTACCGGCTACTGCTGATAAATCGGCAATTAATCTCTCGCGCAGTTCATGTTCATCTTCAAAGCATGCACTATTTAAGCTGTTGAGATAGAGCTTGAAAGATTTAGATTCAATCATATTAGGTGAATCTGCTGGAACTTGAAATTCAGCTAAGGCTATTTGTGGCTTCCCTTTTTTGTTAAGCCAACTCAGTTCAAAAGCATTCCAAATGTCGACCCCTACAAATGGTAAGTTTTGATTTTCTTGAAGATTGAGCTTAAGACGATTGTTCAGTCGAGGGATTGGAAAAAGCAGGCCGGGATCATATTGATCTGGGTATTGAGAAGCTTGACCAAGTGGAAGTATTGCCATGGAGTAAATGAAGTATGGAGCCTAGCTTAGGGGTTGCTCAGCTTTTGGGTTTATTGGATACGCCAGATACAACGTGACCTGTTGGCGCAACAGATGCCGCAGATTGGCAATGACCAGTTTGGTCATCAAAGAAGAAGTCTGGCTCAAATTCGCGTAGGAATTCGCTTTTCGAGAGACCACCCAAGAACATGGCTTCATCAACATCGACACCCCAAGCCATAAGCGTACGGATAGCACGTTCATGTGCAGGAGCAGAGCGAGCAGTTACTAGTGCGGTGCGGATACGCATACCTGTTTCACTGGTCGTGCGCTGAAGACTATGAAGAGCTTCTAGCAGGGGTTTAAAGGGGCCTGGTGGCAGAGGAATGTCTGCCTTCTTGCTTTCGTGATCAACAAATGCAACTAAACCTTCACTCTGAAATACTTGCTCGGCCTCATCCGAAAACAGGACAGCATCACCGTCAAATGCAATGCGAATTTCATTTGGATGAGACTCGGCAGTTTTACTTGACTCTGGATAGACTCGCGCCGCAGGAAAGCCAGCATCAATCGTGGCACGCACATCATCTTCATTGGCCGACAAAAATAGATTGGCATGTAATGAGCGAAGGTAGTGATACGGTGGACGGCCTCGAGTAAAAACACCGCGCTCCAAATGCAATCCATGATGTTCTGCAGAGCGAAAAACACGTAGTCCACTTACAGGATCATTTCGTGAAAGGATGACAACCTCAACTCGTTGCTCACCATCTTCATTAAAGGCCAATAATTTTTTAACCAATGGAAAAGCAACACCCTTTTGTGCCGCAAGAGATAAACGCTCTAACTGCAGTTTCATATAGGCGCTGTCATCGCTTGATTCGAAGATGCGATTCTCTTCCTCAAAATCAAAGAGCGCTCGAGATGAAATGGCAACAACTAGTTTTCCAGAGAGCGTATAAGACATTTATAGATCACATCTCATTTAAGGAATAGACGATAAGCAGGGTTATCAGTTTCATTCCAATGGGGATAACCGAGTGTGGCTAAGAAATTTTGGAATTTCTTCTGCTCATTTTTTGGGACTTGAATACCGACTAGAATGCGGCCATAGTCAGCACCATGATTACGGTAGTGGAAAAGGCTAATGTTCCAATTGGGCGCCATGCTGGTCAGAAATTTCATTAAGGCACCCGGGCGTTCTGGAAACTCAAAGCGATAGAGTAATTCGTCTTTAGCAAGTGCTGAGTGGCCGCCAACCATATGGCGTAAGTGAGACTTTGCCAGCTCATCATGTGTGAGATCGATTGTGGCAAATTTTGCTTTTCGGAAATGCTTGGCAATAACTTCGCTGTCAGCAGCCTTATGTGTTCCAATACCGACAAAAATATGAGCTTCACTTTGATCGGCAATGCGGTAGTTAAATTCAGTGACGTTACGATTACCCAGAAGTTCACAGAAGCGTTTGAAGGAGCCACGCTCTTCCGGAATAGTGACCGCAAAAACAGCTTCACGAAATTCACCAACATCAGCGCGCTCTGCAACAAATCTGAGGCGACTGAAATTCATATTGGCACCACAGGCAATCGCTACCAAAGTTTTTTTCTTGATGCGATGTTTGTCTACATACTTCTTCATTCCAGCTATAGCTAGAGCACCAGCTGGTTCTAAGATGCTGCGCGTATCTGTAAAGACATCATTAATTGCTGCACATATTTCATCCGTATCGACAGTGATGATGTCATCGACAACGCGTTTACAAATACGGAAAGTTTCTTTGCCAACGAGTTTGACAGCAGTGCCATCGGAGAAGAGGCCAACATCCTTCATCTCGATGCGCTTATTGGCTTCAAGGGACCGTCTCATTGCATCAGAATCAACAGATTGCACACCGATCACTTTCGTTTTGGGACTCACTGCTTTAACGTATTCGCCAATACCTGCAATCAGACCGCCGCCACCAATGGCAACAAAAATGGCATCAATGGGTTCTTGATATTGCTGAAAGATCTCTAGTGCAATCGTGCCTTGTCCTGCAATGACATCGGGATCATCAAACGGATGAACGAAGGTGAGACCTCTTTTTTTCTCAAGTAGTTCGGCATGTTTAAAAGCATCGCTGTATGACTCACCATGCAAAATAACCTCAACCCAGGATCCACCTCGTGCCTTTACCGCATCTATTTTGAGGCTTGGCGTTGTCAGGGGCATCACGATAACGGCTTTGCATTTCATTTTTGCCGCTGCTAGGGCAACTCCTTGCGCATGGTTGCCAGCGGAGGCAGCAATAACCCCCCTTTTGAGAGCCTCTGGAGAGAGATGGGCCATTTTGTTATAGGCGCCACGGAGTTTGAAGGAGAAAACCGGCTGGTTATCCTCTCTTTTGAGTAAAACTTGGTTACCTAATCGCTTTGTGAGTTCGGGGGCTAGTTGTAGCTCTGTTTCCCTGGCCACATCGTAGACTCGGGCCGATAAAATTTTCTTTAAATAGTTCGTTGCCATCCAATGAGCGTACCATGAATGCGCTCTAAGCCCTTAGATTTGCAAGGTTTTATCCCATTCGCCAACAACTTTCTTGGTTTCCTGCCAATATCAAGAACACTCAATTAAAATGCTTATTTATCAAATATGACGCTATGAACGCACCGATAGCACTGAATCAGCTGCAAGATGCCGCTGCGGACTCTCCTAGACTTCGCGAGATTCCATATAACTACACGTCTTTTTCTGATCGTGAAATAGTGATTCGCCTATTGGGCGAGGAGTCATGGCGTGTTCTGAATGATTTGCGCGGGGTTCGCCGGACGGGGCGCTCAGCGCGCATGTTATTTGAGGTGTTGGGTGATATTTGGGTAGTGCAACGCAATCCCTTCTTGCAGGATGATTTGCTGGATAACGCTAATCGCCGTCAATTGTTAACTGATGCTTTATGGCATCGGCTCGGAGAGGTAAAGAAGAGATCTAGTGGCGACTCTGCAGATCAAGTTCAAGTGCTACTGAAAGCTGCGCATCGTGCTGTTGAAAATTTTGAGCAGGGCTTCAAAGAGGTTATAGAAATTCGGAAGCGTGCTCGTAAAGAGTTAGGCCGTCATACTGCTGCTGACAATATTTGTTTTGATGGCGTATCTCGTGCAGCCCATGTAACTGACGCAACTGATTGGCGTGTTGAGTTCCCACTCGTTGTCTTGAAGCCTGATTATGAATCTGAAATTCCGGGCTTGGTAAAGGCTTGTGTTGAATTGGGTTTAACCATCATCCCACGTGGAGGCGGTACTGGTTATACCGGTGGCGCTATACCGCTCTATGCGATGTCAGCAGTGATTAATACTGAAAAACTCGAGCAGATTGATGGCATCAAAAGTAAGCATTTACCGGGTGTAGAGACTCAGGTTCCAACGATTTTTACCGGTGCGGGTGTTGTCACCCGTCGCGTTGCTGATGCCGCTGAGCGATCTGGACTTGTATTTGCTGTAGATCCAACCTCAGCTGATGCGAGTTGTATTGGTGGCAATATCTCGATGAATGCGGGTGGGAAAAAGGCGGTTCTTTGGGGTACTGCTCTGGATAATTTGGCAAGCTGGCGGATGGTTGATCCCGAGGGTAATTGGTTGGATGTTGAACGCCTTGACCACAACTTGGGAAAAATTCATGAAGTAGAAAATGTGAGTTTTCAACTGACTTGGTCTGATGGATTAAGTGAGCCAGGCAAACGCATTCTTAAAAAAGAAATTCTTGAAATAGAAGGCAAGCGATTCCGTAAAGAAGGATTGGGTAAAGACGTTACCGATAAGTTTTTATCAGGCTTACCCGGTGTTCAAAAAGAAGGCTGCGACGGTTTAATTACAAGCGCGACTTGGATATTGCATCGCATGCCAAAGTTTATGCGCACAGTTTGTCTCGAATACTTTGGACAGGCTCAGGAGGCAATTCCTAGCATTGTAGAAATTAAGGCCTACCTGGATGGCTTAAGTAAAAATGGCGGACCTATTTTGGCAGGCCTAGAGCATTTAGATGATCGTTACCTTAAAGCCGTTGGTTACTCCACCAAGTCTAAGCGTAATACTTTGCCAAAGATGGTCTTAATTGGTGACATCGCTGGTGATGATGAAGAGGCCGTGGCAGCAGCAACCAGTGAGGTTGTTCGCATGGCCAATAACCGAGTTGGTGAAGGCTTTGTTGCAGTTAGCGCTGAGGCTCGTAAGAAATTTTGGCTAGATCGTGCACGTACTGCAGCGATTGCAAGACACACCAATGCTTTTAAGATCAATGAAGATGTGGTGATTCCTTTGCCGCGTATGGGCGAGTACACCGAAGGCATTGAACGTATCAATATCGAACTCTCACTTAAAAACAAATTGCAAGTATTAGACGGTCTTGAGAACTTTTTGAAAAAGAGTTCATTGCCTTTAGGTAAAGGTGATGAAGACTATGATGTCCCAACTGCAGAAATCTTGGGTGACCGAGTTCAGCAGGCGCTTGATCTCATTGGGCGGGTGCGGGCTCAATGGTCAGGGTGGTTGATGCAAATGGATACTTACTTCCCACGGTTGCAGGACTACAGTCTGCGTGCCTCATGGAAGACTGATGTTCGTGCAGAGCTAAGAACTATTTTTAGCGGTCTCGCATTTGAGCCTATCCTCAATGAGCTAGAAGCTATTCATAAAAAAATTCTACGTAAGCGCGTTTTTGTGGCCTTGCATATGCACGCTGGTGATGGGAATGTGCACACGAATATTCCTGTGAACTCTGATGACTATGAAATGTTGCAAGATGCACATCGTGCGGTAGATCGGATTATGAAGTTAGCTCGCTCGCTAGATGGCGTCATTTCTGGTGAACATGGGATTGGCATCACAAAGCTTGAGTATTTAACTGAAGATGAATTAAAGGATTTTCGTGCCTATAAGAAGCGCGTAGATCCTGAAGGCCGATTTAATAAAGGCAAGTTGATGCCACATGCTGATCTGAGTATGGCCTATACGCCAAGCTTTGGTTTGATGGGGCATGAATCGCTCATCATGCAGCAAAGTGATATTGGTGCGATTGCTGATAGCGTGAAAGATTGCCTACGTTGTGGAAAGTGCAAGCCCGTTTGCGCTACCCATGTACCCCGCGCTAATTTGCTATATAGCCCACGTGACAAAATTTTGGCAACGTCATTACTAATCGAAGCTTTTTTATACGAAGAGCAGACGCGTCGTGGAGTATCGATTCATCACTGGGAAATGTTTGATGATGTTGCGGCACATTGCACGGTTTGCCATAAATGCTTGACACCATGCCCAGTCAAAATTGACTTTGGTGATGTCACGATGAATATGCGTAATTTATTACGCAAGATGGGAAAACAACGCTTTAATCCTGGAACGTCAGCCTCAATGCTGTTTTTAAATGCTACAGATCCTGACACCATTCGTTTAGTTCGCAAGACGATGATTGGTTGGGGTTACAAGTTGCAACGGTTGGGTAATGATGTATTTCGCAAGTTGGCTCGTAAGCAAACTGCGCATCCACCAGCTACGGTAACAAAGCCTAATATTAAAGAGCAGGTGATTTTCTTTGTTAACAAGAAAATGCCAGGTAACTTACCAAAGAAAACTGCTCGTGCTTTGCTAGATATTGAGGATGCGAATTACGTGCCCATTATTCGTGATCCAAAAACAACTTCTGCAGATACTGAGGCTGTCTTTTATTTCCCAGGGTGTGGTTCAGAGCGCTTGTTTTCTCAAGTGGGGCTGGCAACTCAGGCAATGCTGTGGAATGTTGGGGTGCAAACTGTATTACCACCAGGTTATCTGTGTTGTGGTTATCCGCAACGTGGTAACGGCGACTTTGATAAAGCGGAGAAGATGATTACCGATAATCGCGTTCTCTTTCATCGAGTTGCAAATACTCTAAATTACCTTGATATCAAAACTGTAGTCGTGTCGTGTGGAACTTGTTACGACCAGTTAGCGGGATATCAGTTTGAGCAAATTTTCCCGGGCTGTCGCATTATTGATATTCATGAGTATTTGCTTGAGAAGGGTGTCAAGCTGACGAATGTCACCGGTGTGAAGTATATGTATCACGATCCATGCCATTCACCAATGAAGTTACAAGATCCAATGAAAACGGTTAATGAGCTGATTCAGCTTGAGGATGGTAAAGCCATTCAGAAGAATGATCGCTGCTGTGGAGAGGCCGGCACTCTTGCAGTAAGTCGGCCCGATATTTCTACGCAAATTCGCTTCCGTAAGCAGATTGAAATGGAAAAAGCTGCTAATGAGTTGCGAAAGGATAACTTTAAGGGCGATGTGAAGGTGCTCACCAGCTGCCCATCTTGTTTGCAAGGCTTAACGCGCTTTGATGCGGATAGTGACACCACTGCTGATTACATTGTTGTAGAGATGGCGCAAAAAATATTAGGTAAAGATTGGATGCAAGATTATGTTGCGAAGGCCAATCAAGGTGGTATTGAAAGGGTATTGGTTTAATGATTCCAACAAATGTAGTGGTACATCAACAATCTAAGGTGCTGGAGTTGACCTATGAGAATGGCAAAACCTACCGATTGCCATTTGAGTTTTTAAGAGTAGTCTCCCCATCGGCTGAGGTACAGGGTCACGGCCCAGGCCAGGAAACTTTGCAAACGGGTAAGCGAGAAGTGTTGATTGCTAATATTGAGCCAGTTGGCCATTACGCTATCAAACCCTCTTTTTCAGATGGCCATGATTCTGGGTTGTATTCATGGGATTACCTACAGTTTTTATGTGAAAACCATGAGCAATTATGGAAAGAACATTTAGACAAGTTAGCTGCATCAGGCTTAGATCGTGATGTCCCCATGAATGCTGCTGCTGGAAAATCTTGTAGTTCCCATTAAGCCTATCCCATAGAGTAGAGATGATATGAGTAAGACCCATTTTGGCTACCAAAGCGTTGATGAATCTGAGAAGGCTACTAAAGTTGCTGAGGTATTTCATTCCGTAGCGAATAAATATGATGTGATGAATGACTTAATGTCATTTGGTCTTCACCGTCTTTGGAAAAAAGTCACTATTGCTCGTGCTAATGTGCGCCCTGGTCAAAAGATATTGGATATTGCTGGCGGTACGGGTGATTTAGCTGCTGCTTTTGCAGACGCAGCTGCTTGGGGTCACCATCAAGATGCGCAGGTTTGGCTCAGCGATATCAATGCATCCATGTTGGGTGTGGGTCGCGATCGTTTATTGGACAAAGGCTTGGCATTACCTTGTGTTCAATTTAATGCAGAGCAAATCCCCTTCCCTGCAAATCACTTTGATGTGGTGACGGTCGCTTTTGGTTTGCGGAATATGACCCATAAGGATATTGCTTTGGGCGAAATGCTCCGAGTAATTCGGCCCGGTGGTCGGGTGCTCGTGCTTGAATTTTCAAAACCGGATGCCTTTTTACAGCCAGCGTACGATGCTTACTCTTTTAAGGTCTTGCCTTGGCTTGGGGATAAGATCGCCCAGGATTCGGAGAGTTATCGGTATTTGGCTGAGTCTATTAGAATGCACCCAGACGCCCAGACCTTGAAAGAAATGATGCTAGAGGTCGGTTTTGATGAGGTTGAAACCCATAGAA
>JBFZCO010000058.1:0-6673 GCA_041307885.1 Burkholderiales bacterium
TACGCATCTGAATCGAATGCGCTTTAGCAATTGGCTCAAGCAAGCTTCTTAAGCCATTGTGATCAAGAGTGTGCATCAGCTCGAGTAACTCACCAAGCTCTCCCTTAGGAAAACCTTCGCGGGCAAACCACGCTAAATAGTTGCCTGGCAAGCCCGCAAGAGTGCGTCCAGCATACTTACCAAATGGCATCTTCATTGTCACGAGTTTTTCAAGATCTTGCGGATTCATTGCCGTAGATATTACAAGTTTGGAGGCGCTAGCAGTTAAAAACTTTCTCCTGCGCAATTCAGTAAACCAATTGTGGTCTTTTTTTAAATGAGAATCATTCTTATTTATATTGTATATTGAAAGCTCATCCGATTCGATTACACCCTCGAATCTTTTATAACCCCTGATCGAGCGCTACTATGAAAATCACTATCAAAAGAATTGTTGCCTTTTGCATTATTCTCGCCGCTACTCTCCATTTCTCAATTGGATAAATGCCTTATCCAATTGAGAAGAGATACCAGATGAACGTAATAGATTCGGCCTTACTTTTTGCAGTAATGCTTATAAAGCAAAGACATTACGGATACCGTAATTTGACTGGCCAGAGAGTAATGAATTTGCTTACCTTCGCGACGGGTCTTGACTAATTTTTCCTTGCGCAACACAGTGAGCTGCTGCGATAGTGTGGGCTGATGTAGATCGAGTGCTTGTTCAAGCTCAGTGACACACTTTTCACCTTGCCCAATTTCACATAACAACATCATGCGATCCCGATTGGATAAAACCTTCATTAACTTACAAGCATCATCGGCAGAAGACTGCATCTTCTTCAATTCAGATTTAGTAATCGTCATATTCATAATTGAGATGCGTCTTATAAGGCGTTTAAAGGGATTTTTAAATAGGATATTCCATTGGCATCAGCCTCAGGAAAATGGCCAGCTCTAATATTTACCTGAATAGATGGCAGTATCAATGTTGGCATTTCTAAAGTCTTATCACGAGCCGTGCGCATCTGTACAAACTGACTCTCCGTAATGCCGTCATGAACATGAATATTGTGCTTTTTTTCATCTCCAACCGTACTCATACATTCTGCCGCTCGAGTGCTCGGTGGATAGTCGTGGCACATATAGAGCTTTGTCTCTGGTGGATATGCCAATAATTTCTGTATTGAACGGTAAAGAGTACTGGCATCTCCGCCTGGAAAATCACAGCGAGCTGTGCCTACGTCTGGCATAAACAAGGTGTCACCTACAAAAATAGCATCGCCAATCTCGTAGGCCATACACGCTGGAGTATGCCCTGGCACATACAAAGCCTTTAAGGAAAGGTTTCCAAAAGTGAGTGATTCACCCTCTTTGAGCAATTGATCAAACTGAGTGCCATTGGTATTGAAGCGCTCATCCAACCCAAAAACCCCTTTGAAGACATTTTGCACATGAGTAATATGATCACCAATCACAATTTTCCCACCCAATTGGCTTTGCAAGTATGGTGCAGCAGTCAGGTGGTCTGCATGGGCATGTGTTTCCAAGATCCAGGTGACCTGTAATTGCTTTTCTTTAACAAAAGCAATGACTTCATCTGCAGACCTCGTTTTCGTTCTGCCAGACTTTGGATCATAGTTCAATACAGAATCAATGATGATGCAAGGACTACCGACTTTCTCATACACCACATAGGTATAGGTCCAAGTCTCTGGGTCAAAGAAGTGATTAATGACAGCCTGAGGTTTTGAGCTCACAATGATTTCCTTAATGAAAAACTTTTGGTTAGTATATATATTTATATACTATATTAATCTAAAATCATAAACAATGGATTACGCAAATATTATCGTTCCAGCACTAGGGGTTTTAGTTGGCCTTTTAATGGGTCTCACTGGGGCAGGCGGAGGCATTCTATCGGTCCCCCTGCTGGTCTTTTTCTTAGGCCTGACAGTAGCTGAGGCCGCCCCAATTGCACTCTGCGCAGTTGCCTTGGCCTCCTCTATAGGGGCCATACTGGGCTTAAAGAATAAAACGCTTCGCTATAAAGCGGCTGGATTGATGGCTATTTTTGGCCTCATTCTGTCGCCTGTGGGTCTTTGGCTCGCGGTAAAAATTCCCAACGCCCCATTACAAATTCTTTTTAGCCTAATTCTCTTTTATGTTGCCACCCGCCTTTTGATTGATGCCCGCCAAGAAGTTCTTGGTACTAAACCGGCACCCAGCAAACCTCCCCCTTGCTTGGTTAACCCATTAGTAGGCAAGCTGACCTGGACGCTACCCTGTGCAAAATCGCTGATGTTTGCGGGCGGACTCGCAGGCTTTCTTTCTGGGTTATTGGGCGTTGGGGGTGGCTTCATCATCGTTCCAGCACTTAAACGCTATACGGATCTACCAGTCCAATCGATTGTTGCCACATCCCTTGGGGTGCTAGCGATCATTACTGGTGGTGGCGCCCTATTTTCAGGGCTCTCGGGGTCTCTTAATATCGCTGTAGCAGCACCCTTCTCGATTGCAGCTCTCGCGGGCTTACTCATTGGGCAACTCATTGGCAAGAAACTCAGCGGCCCCAATATTCAGCTCATCTTTGCTATTTTTACCCTTCTGATTGCTGCAAGCTTCTTATGGAAGGGTGTTGTGAACTTAAATACCTTAATACCTGGACTTCAAGCGCTTTTCTAATCCTCCTTCGATTTTCTCGGAGTGCTATTTATGGTCTTTGCTAAACCCAGCGCCCTTCTATTCAAGTCTTTGATTGCGATCTCGGGAACGGTTAGCAATCTCCAGACGGAACTTCTTGTATATGTAAACCCAGAAAAACCGAACACTGAGGATGCATCCGCCTATTACCAACGCTTTTATATTTCTATTTTCGACTTAGATAAACACAATATTCAAGCAAAATTTTCTTCGCCTATCAAGATGAGAGATGGAGACATAGTTACCGTATCAGGGTATTACAAGAACAATCACTTTGAGGTTCTAGCTTACCGAAATCAAACACAGCAAATCATGCATGCCGAGAAGTGGGTAGCAATGGCCTTTAGCTCTCTATTCTTTTTAGCCGTTGCTATTGGCCTACTCATTTCAGAGTTAGCGTTGGAAGACGCCATCATCCCTAAACTATTTTTACTGGGTTTTGGTG
Organism: Burkholderiales bacterium; assembly: GCA_041307885.1. Lineage (GTDB taxonomy): Bacteria > Pseudomonadota > Gammaproteobacteria > Burkholderiales > Burkholderiaceae > Polynucleobacter. The sequence goes on from JBFZCO010000058.1 coordinate 3,128, forward strand.
CGGTAGCAATTTATATGGGATACCGAGCGCTATATATTCGGGAGGCGATTCTTTTACTTCAAGGCAAGTAAACTAGTGATGCGCTGCAGATGAACTAGCCCAGTCTTTGGGCTAGTAAGATCAAGATCTGATAATCGACTTAACGCTTATGCTTACTATCTTGATAGGAAAGGTAAAAGTCATAAACTGCCAAGCCAATACCCAAAGAAAGCAATATCAATAAATCCAATTGCTTTAACTTCAGGATGTACGCGAGAAAAAAAGCTAAGAGCAAGCTTAATGCAAACAAAGGTGGGAATAATTTTTTCATGTTCAATAGCTCCAGTTATTGATTGAAGTGATTTAAAAACCAACGAGCCGTTCTTAATAGTCGAGCATCATCGAATTGTTTTCCAGTCAACTGAACCCCCAAAGGAAGCCCTTGACTAGACTGCAAAATAGGTAAGCTAATGGTTGGCATCCCAGTTACTGCCCAGAGTGAATTTGCTAAGCTTGAAGGGGCTGCTGACTCGGTCTTTAAGGGTGCAAATCCCAAGCTTGATGGAGTGATGATGCAGTCAAAGCGATCAAAGAACTCATCGAAACTGCTCGATACCATTTCGGTCGCATTAAGTGCTCTTAAATACTCTTGAGCAGTGATCTTTGAACCTGCTTTGATCATGTCTTGAATTCTTTTGGGTGCCTTCTTAGAAATCTGGCGTTCTTGCGTTTCTAGTGCCTGAGTAAATTCAGCGCGAGTAATGGTTTCGTGCCACTCTTTAGACTGAGCAGTTGATTCAGGAAGATCGATTACGGTGATGTGATCAGACAACTCTTCGATCAGGGCCTCTATCGCTTCTTTTGCCTGAAGATCCATATCAACCCAATCTGGGGTTTTTAGGAAAACAAAATTAGGCTTAAAGGGAACCTCTTCCTTGCAGATTGTCAAAAGTGGCCTTGGAAGCACTCCCTTGGTATTGGGGTCTTGTTCGTCAGATCCCAATAAAATCTCTGCAAGCAATGCAGCATCCTCTACTGTTTTACTAAATATTCCAACTTGTTCGAGTGTTTTAGATGAACGAAAGATCCCTGATTGCGAGATTAAATGACTGCTGGGTTTAAAACCCACAACGCCACAATATGATGCAGACTCCGCAATGGAGCCTAAGGATTGAGTCCCCACTGCTACGGGAACAATACCACTAGCCACTAAGGCCGCTGCCGCACCAGCCGCAAGCCCTACTTGTCGATCAAGATCAAGCGGGTTAGATACTTCGGGAGCTTGGCCCAAATTAAATTCTGGGATCTTAGCCTTACAAAAAGTGATGGCACCATCATCTCTTAATCTTTTAACAATTGAGGCATCCCAACGTGAGTGCCGGCCTTCCAGCAAAGGGGAGCCCATTGTAGAAAACATATCGACTGAATCAATATTGTCACTAATGGCAACGGGCACACCCTCTAATCTTGCCGAATGATTGAGTCCACGAGCATGTCCATCATCAATCAATGCTGCTTGTCGCAAAATGGCTTTTGGATGAAAAAAGGCTAGGGCAGTAATTTTTTCATCAATCCCTTGTGCCTGTTGGCAAAATAAATCGATGAGCTCAACACAGCTAGATGACCCAGACGAGATCAACTCTCGTACTTTGGGTACATCTAACTGGTTTAAGGCAAGGACTGCTTCATTCATGACAAATTACTTACCCATCAAGAAAGCAGGATTTACTGCACTCGGATCATTTGGATCATAGGGCGCAGAAACATCTTCATTGTTGTAGAGCAAATCAGGTAACCAATTGACCAATCCTGGCTGTACGTATACCAATACTAGGGTCAGGAAGACCATCCCCAAGAATGGGAAACAACCCTTGAAAATTGTCCACAAGGCTAAGTCTGGCGGCGCTACCCCTTTCAGATAATAGGCCGACATTGCCATGGGCGGCGTCAAGAAAGAGGTTTGCAAGTTCACGGCAATCAAGATACCAAATAACAACGGATCTACATTGAAGTATGCCAAGAGAGGTAAGAAGATCGGAACGAAAATAATAATGATCTCGCTCCACTCCAAAGGCCAGCCCAAGATAAAGATAATTAACTGAGCAAGGATCAGGAACTGAACCGTATTTAAGTCCATTGACATCATGAAATCTTTAATGATGTGCTCGCCACCAAGATAAGAAAACACAGATGAGAATGTCCAAGAACCAACGAACAAGTAACAAACCATTGCCGAAGTCTTAGCCGTCAAGTAAACAGACTCACGCAAACGTTGCCAAGTAAATGCCCTGTAGGCTACTGCCAACATGGTTCCACCAAGAGCACCCATCGCAGCTGCTTCGCTCGGTGTTGCTAAGCCAAACAAAATAGAACCCAAGACTGCCAAAATCAGAAGAGCTAAAGGGAAGAATGCTGTTACCAGCAATTTAAAGCCCGCCCAAAAACCGACGTTATCCACATCTTTTGGTTTGGGAGCTAATGATGGGTTAATCACCACACGCACAATCACATAAACCAAATACAAGCCCGCCAACAAGAAACCAGGCACCATAGCGGCAGCGTAGAGCTTCACTACAGATACGCCAGCAGTTGCGGCATAGACAATCAACATGATCGAAGGCGGAATCAAAATACCTAAAGTACCGCCGGCAGTAATCACACCTGCTGCCAACTTTTGGTCGTACCCTGCTTTGAGCATCGATGGCAAAGCCAATAAACCCATTAAGGTAACCACAGCACCAACAATACCGGTAGCAGTTGCAAATAAAGCACATGTAATTAAGGCAGCAACCGCCATTGATCCAGGCACATGCCTTAAAGCAGTTTGCAAGCTTAAAAAGAGTCGATCCAAAATATTGGCCCGCTCAATGATGTACCCCATAAATAAGAACAGGGGTATTGATATCAACACATCGTTGTTCATCACACTAAATGTGTTTTGCACAAAAAGATAGAAGATGCGGTTATCTAGAAATGAGAGGACTGGATCGTAATAGGCGTAAAAACCAAAACCGATACCCATTGCCATCAAGGTGAAGGCAATTGGGAATCCTAAGAAAATAAAGACAATAAACAAGCCCAACATAAAGAGGGCGATGACTGGATCACTCATTATGTGCTTTCTACTTTAGTTGAATGTGTTTCCATGAGAACTTCTTCGAGCTCTTGTACATCTTGATCTCTAAAAGGCCAACTGCCAGTTTTAATACAGATTAAGCAACGACATACTTCCGCAGTTCCAGCCATAAATAGACCTACACCAGCAAAGAAGATCACCATTTTGAGAGGCCAAACAGGTACTCCAACTGGACTATTAACGCTAACTTCACGAATTGACATGGCATCAAAACCATATCGACCACCAATAATGATCAGCGCCAAAACGCCAGGGAAGTAGAACAAGAAATACAAGGTAAGATCAACCTTGGCTTGTGTAGTCTCTTTCCAGGTACGATATAAAAAATCGCCTCGGACCATTGCGGCCTTAGATAGTGTGTATGGCCCCGCCATCATGAACAATGCGCCGTAGAACATATAGCTCATATCAAATGCCCAATCCGTTGGATT
>JBFZCO010000059.1:0-6305 GCA_041307885.1 Burkholderiales bacterium
TGGGCGAAGACTCCAACAACATTACACGGCGCAGAAAAAGCGGCTGTCATTGCCCGTATCAAGCAGCTGCTAATCGAAAAAGATGCAGCGCTCGTAGCCCACTACTATGTAGATGCTGATATTCAGGATCTCGCCATGGAAACTGGTGGGTTCGTTGCTGATTCCTTAGAAATGGCGCGTTTTGGTAAGAACCATTCCGCCAAAACTCTCATCGTAGCTGGTGTCCGCTTTATGGGAGAGACTGCGAAGATTCTAAGTCCTGAAAAACGCATCTTTATGCCAGATCTTGAAGCCACCTGCTCTTTGGATTTAGGTTGTGATGCTGCTGACTTTGCTGCATTTAGAGCTTTGCACCCCGACCGGACTGTTGTTGTGTATGCAAACACCAGTGCAGCTGTGAAAGCACAAGCAGATTGGATGGTAACAAGCTCATGCGCCCTTGCAATTGTTCACCAGCTTAAGTTGGAGGGTAAAAAAATTCTGTGGGCTCCTGATCGTCACTTAGGTCGATACATTCAGGAGCAGACCGGTGCAGATATGTTGCTTTGGAATGGAGCTTGCATTGTCCATGATGAATTTAAAGCAGTTGAATTAGAAATACTCAAAGCATCACACCCGAATGCCATGATTTTGGTTCACCCAGAATCTCCCCAAGCAGTAGTTGATTTAGCTGATGTAGTTGGCTCAACCTCAGCCATGATTAAAGCAGTCGTAGAGGGTTCAGCCACAGAATATATTGTTGCGACCGATAAAGGCATCTTGCATCGTATGCGCCAACTGGCTCCTAATAAAGTACTCATAGAAGCCCCTACTGCTGGTGATAGCGCCACCTGTAAAAGCTGTGCCCACTGCCCATGGATGGCGATGAATGGCTTGCAAGGAATTCTGGATTGCCTTGAAACGGCTTCTGGTGAAATTGTGGTTCCAGAGCCTACTCGATCTGAGGCACTTGTTTGCATCAACCGTATGTTGGACTTCACTAAAAATCATCCTGAACTATTAGCCAAAGCCCAACATGGCTTTGTTAAAGACATTGGCGTCGCATAAATCTTTTTCAATTTTTTATATTTTTCTAGTTTTATTTTTCCATGATTCATTTCTTGTCTTTTTTTGATTGAACATTGTGCATGTTTGAATACAACGAAACTTTAGATCAAGCGCGCGAGCGTAATATTCATGATGCATTGATGGAAGATATTGGTACGGGTGATTGGACAGCAATGCTTGTACCTAGTAAGCCTGTCAAAGCGCAATTGATCGTTCGTCAAAAAGCAGTACTCTGTGGAGTAGCTTGGTTTGAAGGCACACTCAAAAAATTAGATCCCCATGCTCAGGTGATATGGCATTACAAAGAAGGGGATCTCATGAATGCCGATAGTAAGGTGTGTGATATCGAAGCGAATTCTCGCTCCCTACTCTCTGCCGAACGTCCATGCATTAACTTCTTACAAACACTCTCCTGGACGGCTACGATTGCACGTCAGCACGTTGATGCAATAGCCGGTGTTAGCCCCAATCCCAATGGGTGCACAGTATTGGACACCCGCAAAACCATTCCCGGGCTACGTCGTGCCCAGAAATATGCTGTTTTGGTTGGTGGCGGTCAGAATCAACGCCTTGCCTTGTGGCATGGCATTCTGATTAAAGAGAATCATATTGCTGCTGCAGGTGGAGTGGCAGCTGCCATTCAAGCAGCGCAGGCTCTCAACTCGGGAGTAGATATTCAGGTAGAAGTAGAAAACCTCGCTGAATTAGAGGAAGCTTTATCTGCTGGCGCTCAAAGTATCTTGATTGATAACTTCTCCACTGAGCAAATGAAACAAGCTGTGGCTATCACCGCAGGTCGCGCCCTACTAGAAGCTTCTGGTGGTATTAGTTTGGAACAAATGCGTACTATCGCCGCTACAGGAGTAGATCGGATTTCATTAGGAAAGCTAACGAAAGATATTCAGGCTGTCGATTTTTCAATGAGGGTGTTGTAGCTCATTGATCCACCTGTAATCACCAAGACCCCACTGTATTTTCAAACCCTGCCGATATTCGGTGGGGTTTTTCATTTATAGACTGACCCCATACATTTATTGGGCTTTACGTCTTTGAGCCTTGAATTTATGTATTGACATTAATTATTTTTGTATATACATTAATAGGGCAGATGCGTGATTGAATTTGATATTGCAAAAGGAGAGATAACCTTATTTACCCGCGGTCTCGATATGGCTAGAGCAAATGAGATATTCGACGCCTCTCATTTAGATCAAATTGATCACAGAAAAGATTATGGTGAAGTGAGGATTTTCAGCTTTGGCTACCTAGATAAACTTCCAGTTGTTGTCGTATGGACATATCGGGGTATCAATAAAAGAATTATCAGCATGAGGAGAGCAAATGAACGTGAAATTAAAAAATATCAAGCCCGATTGGGTTGATCCTGATGATGCTCCAGAGTTAGATGAGCAATGGTTCAAAGATGCTCATGTCTATATTGGCGATACCCTTGTTAAAAAAGGTGTTGGTAGACCGCCAATTAAAAATACTAAAGAGATGTTGAGTTTGAGAATGGATTTTGATGTACTGGAAAAACTTCGGGCAAGTGGTAAAGGCTGGCAAACCAGACTAAACAAATATATTAAAGAAGCTGTTTTAAAAGGAGATCTTTAAATCGTTTTAGGTCTTAGGAGCTTCTGAAGTACCTTCTGCCTGCGGAGTCAATATCGTTGGATAAGAAACTGCCCAAGTGCCTGGATAGTCACGGCTATAGTGCAAGCCCCTACTTTCTCTACGCATGAGGGCGGATCTCACAATCAACTCTGCACACTCTAATAGGTTGCGCAACTCAATCAAGTCTCGCGTGACTTTAAAGTTAGCGTAATACTCTTGAACCTCGTAGCGCAACAACTTAATACGATGCAAAGCACGCTCCAAACGTCGATTCGTTCTGACAATACCCACATAGTTCCACATCAAAGAACGTAGCTCATCCCAGTTATGAGCAATGACTACCTGTTCATCTGCATCTTCAACTTGGCTCTCATCCCACAGAGGTAATGTGGGCATTGGCATCGTCTTTTGTGCCGAGATATCTTGCGCAGCAGCCTTACCAATCACAACACATTCAAGTAAAGAATTACTTGCTAATCGATTGGCACCGTGAAGACCGGTATAGGTAGCCTCGCCCACAGCATATAAACCTGGCAGATCCGTACGACCTTTTAAATCAGTCACTACTCCGCCACAGGTATAGTGCGCAGCGGGGACTACTGGAATAGATTCTTTAGTGATATCGAGACCAAGACTCATGCAGCGAGCATAGATCATCGGAAAATGCTCTTTAATAAAGGCCTCACCTAAATGGGTAGCATCTAGATGAACATAATCTAAGCCATGCTTCTTCATTTCGAAGTCGATTGCTCTCGCAACGATATCGCGCGGCGCCAGTTCATTCCTATCATCATGCTCCGGCATAAAACGGGCACCATTTGGTAGCTTTAATAAACCACCTTCACCACGTATCGCCTCAGTAATTAAGAAGGTTCTATCACTAGGGTGATATAAGCATGTTGGGTGAAACTGTATAAATTCCATATTGCCGACACGGCACCCTGCGCGCCACGCCATCGCAATACCATCGCCAGTAGCTGTATCAGGGTTGCTCGTATAGCGATACACTTTCCCGACACCACCGGTTGCAAGAACAACCGATTTTGCTTGGATGGTTTCAACACGATTGTTATTGATGTCTAGTGCATATACCCCATAACAGCGATTGGGTTTAGTGCGTTGCGTCTTATCGTCTAAATGGCGGTTAGTGATCAAATCGAGTGCAATCCAATGCTCTAATAATTGGATATTTTTATGAGCCCGTGCCTTGTCAAGCAATACCTCATGAATCGCTTTGCCAGTTGCATCGGCAACGTGCGCAATTCGACGCTGGCTATGACCGCCTTCACGCGTCAGATGTAAACCCATCGGACCAGTCTCATCTGCAGTAAAAGGCACGCCTTGCTCAACTAGCCAACGAATTGCTTCAGCACTTTCTTCAGCAATGTAACGTGCAGTAGATTCCACTACGAGTCCGGCACCGGCTTCCAATGTATCAGCCACATGGGCATCAATACTGTCCAACTCTTTATCAACCACCCCAACAATGCCGCCTTGTGCCCAAGCGGTAGCAGCCTCACCTAGACCGCGTTTAGCCATCACAATAACTGGTTGCGTCTTAGCCATGTGCAGGGCGACAGTTAGGCCTGCTAAGCCTGCGCCAATAATGAGAACAGGTAACTCAGCTTTTACATCAGCTTGAGGTGTTGAGGGTTTTGAACTAGCCATGGAGGATTCATTCTAAGGGTAAATTGATTTAGACTGGACTTTTAGTCAGCAAGCCATAAAACACCCTATTGTTTATAGATGGCACCCTTGTAGAATGCTTTGGATATCAATAAATAGGCAATGGAGATGCTTCAATGAACTTAGACTTAAATAGCTTTGCCGCTCAGTGCCACAGCATCCTAAAAAAAGATGGTGGCCCAAACGGTAGGATTGAGGTAGCTGAGCTCTTACGCAAAGTACTGCAAGATTCTCAGGCTGTTAAAACCTATCTTGGCCCGGATACTCCAGAGCGCGATATTCTCTATGAAGATCCTGAGTTGGGTTTTTGCATCCTGGCGCATCGCTACACTGGCGCCAAATCATCAGAACCACATGACCATGCGCATTCCTGGGCTATCTATGGTCAAGCTGCAGGCGAGACCCAAATGAGTGACTACGCCCTAGTCGAAAAAGCCAACGGCGATATACCTGGGAAAGTACGCATGACACGCACCTACCACCTCACACCAGGGGTAGCACATGTCTATAACGAGGGGGATATTCACTCTCCAACACGAGTAGAGCCAACTAGTCTCATTCGCATCGAAGGCACCAATATGGCTAAGGTAACGCGCGACCGCTTTACCGTAATCGAATAGCCAATTTAGTCATGCAATCTGTCGATGCCAAAACGCTAAAGCAATGGCTCCATAGCGATCAAGAGCTTGCTGTTCTGGATGTTCGAGAGCATGGCCAATATGGTGAATCGCATTTATTTTTAGCGACTTCCCTCCCTTACAGTCGACTGGAGTGTGAGATTGCTCGCTTAGCTCCCCGTAAAAATGTAAAGATTGTTTTATATGATGAAGATGGTCAAGGAGTTTCCCTTCAGGCTAGCAAAGCGCTAGGCTTATTGGGCTATAGCAATCTCTTTACCTTGGATGGAGGCACAAAGGCATGGGCTGCTGCTGGCTATACCTTATTTGCCGGAGTAAACCTGCCATCTAAAACATTTGGTGAATTAATTGAGCAGCATTTTCATACTCCGCGCATTACCGCTGCCCAGCTGATGAAAAAAATCCAATCCGCTGAAGATCTCATCATCTTAGATGGCAGACCTCAGAGTGAATTTAAGAAGATGAGTATTCCGGGGGCACAATGCTGTCCCAATGGTGAGCTCAGCTATCGCATTCAGAGCATAGTGAATAATCCCAATACAACCGTTGTGATCAACTGCGCCGGGCGAACACGCAGCATCATTGGCGCTCAAACCTTAATTAATTTGGGCATTAACAACCCTGTATTTGCCCTAGAAAATGGGACACAAGGCTGGTATCTACAAGACTTCCCGCTCGATCATGGTCAATCCCATCCTTACCCACCAGCAAAAGTAGATGATCAGTGGTTAGCTAACATTGCCGCATTAGCAAACCGTTTTCAGGTTCCTATCATCAGCGATGCCCAGTTTAATGTGTGGAAATCAGAAATAGATCGATCTCTTTATCTATGTGATGTGCGTACAGCAGAAGAATTTAAGCACCAAGCTCTGCCAGGCGCTCAACACACCCCAGGAGGCCAATTGATTCAAGCAACCGATCAGTTTATTGGAGTTCGTAATGCCAGAATTGTCCTCTATGACTCAGATGGTGCACGAGCAATTACCGTAGCTAGTTGGCTCAAACAAATGGGACATGATGTGGCGGTTTTAAAAGAGGGAATTGCGAGCACAGTTTCCCTGCCAGAAACTGCGGGAGCCAATCTGAATGGCGCCCAATTGATAACCGACCATCAATTAGAGGCCAGCCTCGAACAAAATGACACCGTTTTGCTAGATCTACGATCCAGCATGCAATATCGTAAAGGCCATATCTCTCGAGCTATTTGGACGATTCGCCCTCGCCTCCTAGAGACCATACAAGATCAAGTAGGTCCTATTGTGTGTATCGTGGAAGATCTCGCGGTGGCTCAAGGTGCCCTTGCGCAATTAGCTACTATTG
>JBFZCO010000060.1:0-6834 GCA_041307885.1 Burkholderiales bacterium
TGCCAATGAATATGAGGAACCATATTACCGAGTGAAGCGATATTCACTTTATCGGGATGCATGACATGACGAATCGCCTCTTCCACAGCAAATACTAAAGCCATCAGGTGCTCACGCTCACCGCCACTCAGGTCAGTCATTTCAGCAACATGATGATTCCAGATCACTCTACAAAAGCCGGGTAAATCAGGTTCATTTACCAGGATGACCCGACAGTCATCGCCACGCCAAATGAGTTGACCATCTTCGGGCCTTAGGTCTTCTTTACACAGTACGCAATCATTCATAGCAAGAATGTATACGAAAACGGCACCTAAGTCATCCTTGTGGGGCTATTTAGGTGCCGTGGCAGTATAGGCTTATTGTTTACTGCGCTGCTGCTACAAACTACTTAGGGATTTCTTAGTGGAACTGCTCTTCTTCTGTAGAACCAGTCAATGCTGTTACTGAAGACTTACCACCTTGAATTACAGTAGTAACATCGTCGAAGTAACCAGTACCAACCTCTTGCTGATGAGATACGAATGTGTAACCACGATCACGTGCAGCAAACTCTGGCTCTTGTACTTTCTCGATATAGGCAGTCATACCGCGCTGCATATAGTCTTGAGCCAAGTCGAACATGTTGTACCACATAGAATGAATGCCGGCGAGGGTAATAAATTGGTACTTGTAGCCCATCGCACCTAATTCACGTTGGAACTTCGCAATGGTTGCGTCATCCAAGTTCTTCTTCCAGTTAAATGATGGTGAGCAGTTGTAAGCCAACATCTTGCCTGGGAACTTTGCGCGAATTGCTTCAGCAAACTGACGAGCAAAATCTAGATCAGGCGTACCAGTCTCGCACCAAACCATATCAGCGTAAGCTGCGTATGCTAAACCACGTGAGATTGCCTGATCCAAGCCTTTACGTGTTTTATAAAAACCTTCTGCAGTACGCTCACCAGTCAAGAATGGCTTGTCGTTTGCATCATAGTCAGATGTCAACAAATCGGCCGCTTCAGCATCGGTACGAGCTAAGATGATTGTTGGAACACCCATCACGTCAGCAGCCAAACGAGCAGAAATTAATTTTTGTACTGACTCAGTCGTTGGCAGTAAGACCTTGCCGCCCAAGTGACCACACTTCTTCACAGAAGATAATTGATCTTCGAAGTGAACGCCTGCAGCACCCTGCTTGATTAATGCCTTGCTTAATTCAAATGCATTCAATACGCCGCCGAAACCTGCTTCAGCATCAGCTACGATTGGAGCAAAATATTCGATATAACCTGCATCGCCCTTGTTTATACCTTTAGCAGTTTGAATTTCATCAGCACGTTGGAATGAGTTATTGATGCGCTCAACCATCTTTGGAACTGAATCTACTGGATATAAGGATTGATCTGGGTACATCGCTGCGTATGAATTACCGTCAGCAGCAACTTGCCAGCCAGATAAATAAATCGCTTGCACGCCAGCTTTAACCTGTTGCATTGCCTGACCACCAGTCAAAGCACCTAAGCAATTTACGTAGGCTTCGTTATTAACCAATTCCCAAAGACGCTCTGCACCGTGCTTAGCCAACGTGTGCTCAATCTTCAGTGAGCCGCGCAGACGAACAACATCCTCTGCTGTGTATCCACGGGTAATGCCCTTCCAACGTGGATTGGTATCCCAATCTTTTTGTAGTGCTGCGATTTCTGCTTTGCGATCTGCCATGTTTTTCTCCCTAAGTTAAACAAGTAATTCAAAACTGCGAATATTGAGACATCTCATTAAGACATTGAAGTCTTATGTCTTATATAAGAGTTTAAGGATTCAGGGAAAGCATGCAAGCAGTATTTAAGCAATTAATCAAAATAATTAATTGAATTAATTCAATAACTTATGATATTTATTTTGTAATATGAAATGATTCTCCAAGGGGCGAGAGATCGTCTAAGCAGAAATATTCCACTGCATTTTGCGTATGGGAATCTCTTTTCACATTATGAAAATACTGGCGACCCGTAAATCCCTTAGTCGCGAGATCGAAAACGCAGTTTCGGCGAAGCCAATTTCGCCCAACCTACCTTTGGACTAAAGCCCCAAGGGAAGCGGCCTCATGAGGATTTTGAGCGTTACGAGAAATAGCCTTCGTATCCAAAATAATAAGCAAGCTATTAGGCAATTTAAATGCCCCTTCAATAGCGTCTTGGAACTGTCCAGATAAATGGGTTGGAGGCAATACCAACTCCTGAATATGAAAACCCATGATGTCCCCAATTGAATCGACCATTAGGGCCACATGATTTTCTTGCACTTTTAAAATGATGCTGAATGACTTACATGTTGAATCGGAGATGTCTAGATAAGCCCCCATATCAATAGCAGGCATCAATAATCCTCGTAAATTGAGTATGCCGCGAATCATTTTTGGGCTACCTGGGACTTTGGTACATCCTAAATTGCGATTGACCTCAATCAACTCCTCAGCAGGCACGCCTAAAGTGTAAGCCCCAACATGAAATACTAAGAATGAACGTTCCATCATTAATTAGGCAGATAAACATCTATGACTTGAGGATACGCATTAGATTCCTCCTGAATATTGTGCATGATAAGCACCTCCTCAAGATCCAATACATTAATCACCTGATCGTTATAGATGATGCACCCATTCAAACCCTTTTGAGGGGTGGATAATTTATGTAACTTTGCAGGCACCTCAATAATATCGGTCACTTGCTTCACTACCAATCCATATAAGCGGTCTCGATACTGGCATGTAAGTACTGGTGCTCGCGCATGATGTGACTGAGCATCGCTAAGTCCACCGCTGACATATTTATCCAGACGAACCAAATCCATTAGTTGCTCATTAAAATACACCACTTCACGGTTACCGTTTTGTTGAATCTTTTCAGGATCCAATTTAATAATGTGGTCAATCGCGTCCAATGTTAGGGCAATTTTATGTAGTCCCGGTATTTCAAAGAGGAGAACTGAAATCATCTCTACAACTGGTGCTACATAAAGCTCTTCTTGTCTGATTGGATTAGCCTGCAGGCGCTCAATCAGGCCTGACTGACGCGCAATTCCATCAATATCCAATATCAATGCAACTTCACCATTACCCATAATAGTGGCGCCCGCAAAATTAGACATATCCCTGAGTAAATCACCCAAAGGTTTAATCACAATATCTTGAATATTTAATACTTCCTCGACAACCAGACCAAAGAGCGTGCCATTAAAATTGAGCACCGCTATAAATAACTTTTGTTTGGGCTTGAGAGGAGCAGAAGTGAGATGCAGCTGTTCATTCAAAAATAATAAGGGGATGAGCTTATCTCTTAATCTAAAAGTAGGCGCCCCATAGAAATCTTCAATTCCATTATCGGACTCATTTGGAGCAAAACGCACTAGCTCTAAAATGCGATTTTGAGGGATCAAAAAGATTTCATCAGCGCATCTGACAAACAGCGTTGGTAAGATGGCTAAGGTCAGTGGAATCTTTAATTTGACATGCGTACCTTCATTGGGAACGCTCGTAATTTCAATGCTGCCACCAATATTCTCAATATTGTTCTTCACCACGTCCATACCAACCCCTCTACCAGAAAGGTTGGTAACCGTTTCACGTGTAGAGAATCCTGGTAGGAAGATCAAATCAATTAATTCTTTGTGATTGAGGGCGTGGGCTTTTTCAACACTGATCAATCCACGGGAGATGGCGCGTTGTCTGACACGCTCATAATCTATCCCAGCACCATCATCAATGACTTCTACTATCACCGTACCATTTTGATGGGCGGCACGAAGCACTAAATAGGCTAACTCCGATTTCCCTTTTTCCAGACGTATCTCTGGAGACTCAATACTGTGATCAATGCTATTTCGGATCAAATGAACCAGGGGATCTCGAATACTATCTAATAAGATGCGATCCAATTCAGTCTCTGCACCCTCTTGCAAAAGTCGTACCTTCTTACCGCATTCGGCCGCAACATCTCGCACTAGACGCGGAAATTTATCCCAAATATGAAAGATGGGTTGCATTCGCATTTTCATCATGCGCTCCTGCAACTCGAGAGTCAGTAAGTCAATACTTCGAACTGCGCTAGTAAATAGCTTATCGGAAGATTGCTGAGAAAATGGCAGTAATCGATTACGAGCCAACACCATCTCACTGGCAATGTTCATTAACTTATCCAGCACCTCTGGATTGACCTTAACGGGAACCACCACTTCTTGCCCAGAAGTGCTAGCAAAAGCAATTTCAGGGGGCTCTAGGACCTCTACAGACTCCTCTAGAACCGTCAACTCCGGCAACTTGATCTCCACATCAGAGGCACTCATACCAGCTGGGCTTATTTTTTCACTCTGAGGTAAACCCAATAATGCATTGATGAGCTCTTGATCGTCACCAGCAGGCTCCACATAGCTGGCCTCTACACCGTCAATAATTTGCCGCAGAATGTCATTCATCTCCAAGAGACGAGTGGATTTGTCAAAATCAAGCTCGGCTTGACCAGCACGAATCTTGCCCAGCAAGCTTTCTCCCGCATGGGACAGCTTCTCTAACCTCTTTAAGGAGAAGAAGCCACTACTCCCTTTAAGAGTGTGCAAACCACGAAAAATATTTCCAACGAGAGTTTGTTCACTAGGGTCTTGCTCCAGACGAACAAAATCTACATCTAATCGATCGATGATCTCCCGCGCTTCCAGGATAAATTCAGCAAGGATTTCGTCGTGATTTTCCATGTAAGCTAATAGTAATGGACATTTAATTGGGCGGGCGGATAGAATGTGGGCTAATGAGATATTAGCCTATATTAGGTAATAATCGTACAAGCCAGTTTCACCCAATAGCCTGAATTACGCATGAACCTTCTACAGGAAGCCCTACCGAATGTTTCGCACCCTTTTAGATAACTTCGACAGACAGTCAACCGTCAAAACCAAACTCATAGTGAGTTTTGGTCTCATTCTCTTTTTTACACTCGTTGTTGGCGGCATCTCAATTTACGGCTACAACGTCATGGGTAAAAGCGCTGATTGGTTATATGTACAAGGCGCTAAAGGAATTGAAGATTCTAAGCAATTACAAATTGAGGCTATTGCATTAGATGTACAACTCAATCACTTATTACTCTCCTCCACACTTGCAAATAAGGCTGAAGGTCAAGTGTTGCGCGAGCAGGCTCTAAACAATATTGAAAAGCTCAAAGAAAGCTTAAGAACAACAATCAAACGTGTTGACGAACATATCATTCGCTCCAAAACGAGAGTTGAATTTAACGAGCTAATTGAAGACTTTGATATTTATTTAGTTGCTATCGAGCAAATTGCCCTTCTCGAAAAGAGTGCGCCATCTACTGCTACTACTATGTACTTTAGCGAAAAGTTTCAAGGCTTCAAACCGCGTATCAGTAAGAATTTACAAGATTTTGTAGATGCTAAATTAGAGAGCGCTAGCCTATTCCATCAAGAAGCAGAGGCGGCAAAACAAAATGCAATCATCTATACACTTGTCACTATTACGATCTCAATATTGCTGAGCATTTTGATTGGCATTCGTTTCAGACAGTCCATTATTGATCCTTTGCATAAAACCAAAGAGGCCCTGAATGATTTGGCTGGATCTCGTTTAAACACCACTATTGGAGGCTTAGATTATGCTGGCGTTGTTGGCCAAATTGCGCTGTCAGCCCAAACACTTCAGCACAATCTACGGGGTGCCATTCAGGAAATTAGTAATAACGCGTTGATGATTAGCGCTTCTTCTGAAGAATTGGCAGTAGTTAGCGCGCAACTCAATGCCAATGCTGAAGAGACATCCTCTCAAGCGAATGAAGTAGCACAATCATCCGAGATTGTGAGTCAAAATACGCAATCTGTTGCTACCTCAGCAGAAGAATTCAGCACAAGTATTCGCGAGATTTCCATTAACGCAATGGAAGCATCACGGGTCGCCAATCAGGCAGTCACCATTGCCAATAGTACGAATCAGCAAATGTCCAAACTTAGCAATAGCAGCATTCAAATTGGTGAAGTGGTCGCAGTCATTGCTGACATTGCAGAACAGACCAATCTTCTTGCGTTAAATGCCACTATTGAAGCTGCGCGAGCTGGTGAATTAGGCAAAGGCTTTGCTGTCGTAGCAAATGAAGTCAAAGAATTGGCCCGCTCTACCGCTAAAGCAACCAATGAAATTGGTCAGTCAATTGATGCCATCCAAGCTGATGCAAAGGGAGCCATTGAATCTATTGCAGAGATCACGCACATTATTAATAAGATCGATGATATCTCCAGCATCATAGCTACTGCAGTTGAGGAACAAGCTGCTACGGTTGGAGAGATATCACG
The DNA here is from genome assembly GCA_041307885.1 of Burkholderiales bacterium. GTDB lineage: Bacteria > Pseudomonadota > Gammaproteobacteria > Burkholderiales > Burkholderiaceae > Polynucleobacter. The sequence goes on from JBFZCO010000060.1 coordinate 6,334, forward strand.
CAATATCTCCACTTCTGCAGGTAGTTCAGCGAGGATTACAGAAACAGTTGAAGCTGTTGCTATTGCCTCTCGTGGAATCTCCTCGGGATCTTCTGAAATTCAAAACTCATCTGCTGAATTAGCTCGAGTCGCTGCCAAACTGAAAGAGCTGGTATCTAAATTTGAGTGCTAGCCTATCCTAAAGGATAGTAAAAAGGCATCTTATAGATGCCTTTTTACATTACAGACCAAGGATACCCAGAACGTCCATGAAAGACAGGTCTATGCTTAATTTAAAAGAAACGATCTACGTTTTCTTTCCGATCAATAAGTAGGTTCTAATCTCCCCTAAACCCTTGCACTCCATCAGACCAGCATCCTCAAAGTCATAAATATCCTTGAGGGCTTCGTAAGTGCTCGGCGAAACCTGCACCCGACCATGTTGGGACGTCGACTCCATGCGACTCGCTGTATTGACGGTATTGCCCCATAAATCGTAAGAAAACTTAGTAAAACCAATCA
>JBFZCO010000061.1:0-8367 GCA_041307885.1 Burkholderiales bacterium
ATCGCCCAGGATTCGGAGAGTTATCGGTATTTGGCTGAGTCTATTAGAATGCACCCAGACGCCCAGACCTTGAAAGAAATGATGCTAGAGGTCGGTTTTGATGAGGTTGAAACCCATAGAATGACTGGGGGTATCGTTGCCCTACATATTGGTATTAAATACTAGTAATCTGCAGTTTAAGCAGTCCAGAATTTAGCAGTTTTATAGGAGATAAAAAAGATGAATAAGCATTTTTTCAAAGTGGTACTCGTTAGTGCGAGTTTGATATTTGCTTCCATTGGTCATGCTGATGCTAAGCGCCTTGGTGGCGCCAGAAGTATTGGCAAAGCACCAAGTGCCCCAATGCAAAAGCAAGCTGCACCTGTTCAAAAACCAGCTCAGCAAGCTGCGCCAGCACAAGCTGCTCCTGCAGCCGGAGCTAAACCAGCCGCTGCACCAAGTCGTTTTGGTGGAATGGGCGGCATTCTAGGTGGTCTTGCCGCAGGCTTAGGTATTGGTTATCTCTTGTCCCATTTAGGCTTAGGTGAAGCAGCAGCTTCAATAGTTACCGGTTTACTCATTGCCTTATTAGTAGGCTTTGCCCTCATGTTTGTTCTGAGAAGAATGTTGCCAGCGTTATCTGGTGCCGGCAAAGGCAATCCTATGGCTCAGTCAGGAATGCAGCGCGCGAGTTTGGATCAAACCCCTAGGCAGGAACCAGCTTTTACCCCTGCAGGAAGTGCCTTTGGTGGAATTTCGGCAGAGCCTGCACCGTTTCAGTCTACCTTGCCACCAGGTTTTGATGAATATGCATTCTTAGATAATGCGAAGCAGTACTTCGTCAGCCTACAAAAAGCTTGGGATCAAGGTGATTTAGCAGCTTTACGTGAATACACCACTCCTGAGATGTTTAATACCATCGAGCAAGACCTTTCTGGGCGTGCCGATAGTAGCAATCAAACTGACGTGGTCACTCTCAATGCCCAACTCTTAGGAATTGAGACAGCAGACAATACTTATTACTGCAGCGTTCAATTTAGTGGCATGATTCGTGAGCAGCAGGGTGCTCAAGCTAATAACTTCTCGGAAATTTGGAATTTAAGTAAGCCGGTATCGGGCCCTGGTGGCTGGGTACTAGCAGGTATCCAGCAGTTAGTTTAAGCTTAAGGTACTTTCCATCGAAAGCCCGCACTTGTGCGGGTTTTTTACACTTATGAACGTCGTTTCGCAATCTACCCATCATTTTGCGGCAGCCGCTGCCTGCCAAGGGATTAATCACGTTCTCAAGTCTGAGCCTTGGGCGATGCGGGAGCTGGCGGCTCATGCAGGAAAAATCATATTGCTAAGATTGCCAATGGGCAATCTGTGTTTTGAATTGGGTCCTGAAGGTTCGTTAACAGCTTTGACAGAATTTGAAAGCCCCTCTTTAGAGTTGGAGGTTTCTACCAGTGCTTTAAGTACGCTATTGGCACAATCTGGAAACCTGAAAGAACATGCTATTAAGTCAGTCAAAATTACGGGTGATGCTGATTTGGCTCAATTAATTGGCCGCCTTGCATCTCAATTACGCTGGGAGTACGAGGAAGACTTAGCTCGCGTCGTCGGTGATGCGCCCGCAAGTTTTGCTGTACGTCAAGGAAAGAGATTGTTTACTGCTGGACGCTCAGCAGCTTCTGATCTCTTAGAAAACGCTGTCGAATATGTTACTGAAGAAAAAAAAGTGCTCTTGAATGCACGAGATTTTATGATTCGAAAACATGAATTAAACGAATTGCGTGATGCGGTCGATCGCATTGAGAAGCGCATTCAACTTCTAGAAAAAAAAGGTTAATTCATCTTGCGTCGACTTGCTCGCCTATCTTTTATCTTCTTTACTGCGTGGCGCTATGGCATGTTGCCGCTACTTCGTGACATTCTGAAACCAGGAGTAAAAAAAGGCTTACTAACGGTTATTTGTTGGACTTCTCCCGGGCAATCTTTACCAAGAGGTGAGCGGATCCGTTTAACGCTAGAAGCCCTTGGGCCAATTTTTGTCAAGTTTGGACAGGTGCTTTCAACACGTCGAGATTTATTACCTGAAGATATTGCAAATGAATTAGCAAAACTTCAGGATCAGGTTCCCCCTTTTTCAAATGCAGAGTCATCTCGTTTAATTGAAAAAGCGCTCGGGCAATCTACTCAAGAGGTCTTCATTAGTTTTGATGCTACCCCTATCGCGAGTGCCTCTGTTGCTCAAGTGCATTTTGGGATTTTGCGCGGCACAGAAAAGCATCCAGAGTGGGAAGGGCGCGCAGTGGCAGTTAAAGTCTTGCGCCCTGGTATTTTGCCCATCATTGATGGCGATTTAGCTTTGTTGTATGACTTAGCAAAAATTGTCGAGCGAAGCTCGGAGGACGGTCGTCGCTTAAAGCCTCGTGAGAACGTAGCGGAGTTTGATACTTGCATACATGATGAATTAGATCTCATGAGGGAGGCAGCAAATGCAAGTCAGTTGCGTCGCTATTTTGTAGACTCTAAGAAGTTAATGATTCCGGAGATGTATTGGGATTTATGTCATACCAATGTCATCGTGATGGAAAGGATGTATGGTATTTCGATTGGCCGTACTGCAGACTTACGTGCTGCAGGGGTTGATTTGAAAAAGTTAGCTGCAGATGGCGTAGAAATATTTTTCACGCAAGTCTTTCAGTATGGTTTTTTCCATGCCGATATGCATCCTGGAAATATCATGATTAGTTTGGAGCCAGAAACATTCGGTCGTTTTATCTCCTTAGATTTTGGGATTGTTGGTGCACTAAGTCAGTCAGATAAAAGTTATCTTGCATTAAATTTCTTGGCATTCTTTAACCGTGATTACCGCCGAGTTGCCGAATTACATATTGAGTCAGGTTGGGTTCCTGCAAACACGCGGGTCGAAGAGCTCGAGGGTGCAGTGCGCTCGGTGTGCGAACCCTACTTTGATCGTCCTCTGAAAGAGATTTCTTTGGGCATTGTATTAATGCGTTTATTCCAAACCTCACGCCGGTTTAAGGTAGAAATTCAACCCCAGTTAACGTTGTTACAAAAGACTTTATTGAATGTTGAGGGCCTGGCAAGACAGCTTGATCCAGATCTAGATTTGTGGAAAACTGCCAAGCCAATTTTAGAAAAATGGCTCAGTCAACAGCTCGGTTGGCGTGCTTTAGTCGATGGCATTAAGGCTGAAGCACCAGGATGGGCGCAAATTTTGCCGAATTTGCCCCGTCTGATTGCAGAAAATCTAAGCCAAGGTCGTAGTGTTCAAAAAGATCAAAATCTTGAATTAGAGGTTCTAAAAGGCCTTTTGCAGCAGGAAAGGCGTACATACAGTCTTTTGGTAGGCGCTTTACTCTTTGCGAGCGGTTTTTTGGTCGGAATTTTGCTAATTGGCCTTGGTCTTTATTAGACTGTCGCCGGTCTCCACTTAAACCGCTAAAATGTCAGGTTAGGCAAAGCTTAATCTTAGGCAAATGAAAAAATACTTTATCGCAGGAATCTTGGTGTGGGCACCAATGTCAATCACTATTTGGGTGATTGCATCCGGCCTTGGCTTGCTCGACAGTGTTTTTGGTTCCGTAATGCAAGCGCTGATAACAGTATTTCCCAATCAGTTTGCGGGAGATTTGCGGCATTTCAGGGAGTTACCAGGCGTCGGAATTCTGATTGTCATCTCAGTCATTATGTTTACCGGTGTTCTTGCTATCAGTTTTGCTGGACAGTGGTGGATGAAAATCTGGCATCAGTTGATGAACCGTATTCCTATCGTCCGCTCAATTTACTCCAGCGTACAACAAGTTTCCTCCACCTTATTTTCTGGAAGTGGACAAGCTTTTAGTAAGGCCTTGCTCATTCGCTACCCTCACGCAGAATCTTGGGTGATTGCATTTCAGACGGGCATCCCAGCTAAAGAGGTTGCTGCCAAGTTGGGTGATGATTATGTCAATGTATTTTTGCCAACCACTCCAAATCCGACATCTGGATTTTTCATGATTGTGCCGCGTGCCAACACGATTGAATTAGATATGACTGTTGAAGAGGCGCTCAAACATATTGTTTCTATGGGCTCAGTCCCCCCTGCAAGTTCATCTGGTTTGACCGCTCGTCGGTCCCCACCAAATTTTTGATTTATAGGAAATTGTTATGTCGATGCGAAGTCATACCTGCGGTCAGGTAACTGAATCACTCATTGGTAAAGAGGTTACTCTCTCTGGTTGGGTAAACCGTCGCCGTGACCATGGTGGTGTGATCTTTATTGATTTGCGTGATCACCAAGGTTTCGTGCAGGTTGTTTGTGACCCTGATCGTCCTGAAATGTTCGCATTAGCAGAGCAGGTTCGCAATGAGTTCTGTATTCAGATTAAAGGCCTGGTTCGTGCTCGCCCTGCGGGTACTGAAAATAATGATTTGGTCAGTGGCAAGGTAGAGATTCTCTGCCATCAGCTCGTTATTTTGAATGCTTCAATTACTCCACCTTTCCAATTGGAAGACGAGAATCTTTCCGAGACTACGCGCTTGACTCATCGTGTATTGGATTTGCGTCGTCCACAGATGCAGAAGAATTTGCGCCTACGTTATAACGTGGCCATGGAGTGCCGTCGTTACTTAGATGCTGCCGGCTTTATTGACATTGAAACTCCAATGTTGACCAAGAGTACTCCAGAGGGCGCACGTGATTACTTGGTGCCTTCTCGTGTTCATGACGGCCAGTTCTTTGCTTTGCCACAGTCACCGCAGCTATTTAAGCAGCTCTTAATGGTGGCTGGTTTTGATCGCTACTACCAAATTACTAAATGTTTCCGCGATGAAGATTTGCGTGCTGATCGCCAGCCTGAATTTACTCAGATCGATTGCGAAACTGCTTTCTTAGATGAATTAGAAATCCGTGATTTATTTGAAAACATGATCCGTCATATTTTCAAGGTCACCATGAATGTGGAGCTGCCAAACCCATTCCCAACCATGCCTTACTCTGAAGGTATGGCTCGCTTTGGTTCTGACAAGCCAGATTTGCGGGTAAATTTTGAATTCACCGAGCTCACAGACTTAATGAAGGATGTGGATTTTAAGGTTTTCTCTGGTGCGGCTAATCAACAGGGTGGACGAGTAGTTGGCTTATGTGTTCCTGGTGGTGCTGATATCAGTCGTAGTGAGATAGATGACTACACACAGTTTGTCAGTATCTATGGAGCTAAGGGCTTAGCTTGGATCAAGGTGAACTCAGTTGCTGAGGGTCGCAACGGTTTGCAGTCTCCAATTGTGAAAAATTTACATGATGCAGCCATTGAAGGAATCCTAAAGCGTACTGGAGCTAAAGATGGCGACATTATTTTCTTTGGTGCTGATAAAGAAAAAGTTGTTAATGATGCCATCGGTAATCTGCGTTTGAAGATTGGCCATTCTGCTTGGGGTAAAGAGCATGGTCTTTCTACTGAGGGTTGGAAACCACTGTGGGTGGTTGATTTCCCCATGTTTGATTATGACGAAGGTGAAGCGCGTTGGGTAGCATGTCACCATCCATTTACTAGTCCTAAAGATGAACATATGCAGTATTTGGAGTCTGATCCTGGTAAGTGTCTGGCTAAAGCATATGACATGGTTCTCAATGGTAGTGAGATTGGTGGAGGCTCTGTTCGTATTCATCAGGAGGCTATTCAGAGTCAAGTATTCCGCGCTTTGAAGATTGGTGCTGAAGAAGCACAGGCGAAGTTTGGCTTCTTATTGGATGCCTTGCAGTATGGCGCTCCTCCTCATGGTGGTATTGCCTTTGGTCTAGATCGTATTGTCACGATGATGACTGGTGCTGAATCTATTCGCGATGTGATTGCTTTCCCTAAAACACAACGTGCTCAGTGCTTGCTTACTCAGGCTCCTAGTCCAGTAGATGAGCGTCAACTACGTGAATTGCATATTCGTTTGCGCCAAGCTACGCCAGCTGCCTAATCAGAAAGCTTTCAAAGTATCTTGAAAATCCCTATTTCGGTTTTGGTTGTTATCCATAAATCGAATGGGGAGGTCTTGCTAATGGAGAGGGCCGATAAGGCCAACTTCTGGCAATCCGTTACTGGTAGCATCGATTTTCCAAACGAAGATTTAAGTTTGGCCGCTGCTCGAGAGGTTCTTGAAGAGACGGGTATAGATGTTTCCTCTTTATCATCAGGTGCTTTACAAAATATGCACCATCAGATCGAGTATGAAATCTATCCCCAGTGGCGTCATCGCTATGCCCCTGGTGTGATCAGCAACACTGAGCATTGGTTTTCCTTATTAGTTCCAGACAGTGCTCAAGTTTGCTTAGCCCCAAGAGAACATGTGGCTTATCAATGGCTCTTATATCCAGAAGCCGCCCTTAAATGTTTTTCTCCTAGCAATGCTCAAGCCATATTGCAGTTGTTTAGCACGCAAAAAGCAAGAAGTGAATAAGATAGAAAAATGAGACATTTATCTGGACAACCTTCTTCTGCTGGCGAGGTTAAAGCCTCGCGGGGAAGTGACTGGCGGGTAATTCGAGATTTATTGCCATATCTACTTGAATATAAATTGAGGGTAGCTATCGCCTTGAGCTGTTTAGTTGCTGCGAAGGTAGCCAATCTTGGCATCCCAATTTTAATGAAGCGTTTGATTGACGCACTCAATATCAGAGCGGATTCTCCCCAAGCACTACTCGTTGTTCCCGCGGGTTTAATTTTGGCTTATGGCTTACTCAGAATTTCAGCGTCTTTATTTACTGAATTACGTGAATCCCTCTTTGCTCGCGTAACTCAAAATGCAGTACGCAAGGTTGCTCTACAAGTTTTTGAGCATTTACATGCATTAGCCTTAAGTTTTCATCTAGCCCGTCAAACAGGAGGAGTGAGTAGGGATATAGAGCGTGGTACCCGTGGAATTCAGTCATTGATTTCATATTCGCTCTACAGTATTTTGCCTACCTTAATAGAGTTTTGTTTGGTACTTGGCTACTTAGCCTATGCATATGATATTTGGTTTGCTGCTATTACCTTTACTGCATTGGTGCTCTACATTGGGTTTACGGTAGTAGTCACTGAGTGGCGCACTCATTTTCGTCGCACGATGAACGATATGGATTCAAAGGCCAATCAAAAAGCGATTGATTCTTTGCTCAATTTTGAGACTGTCAAATATTTTGGTAATGAGGCTTTTGAGGCAAGTCGTTACGATCAAAACTTGCTGCGCTACCAAGCTGCTGCGGTTAAATCTCAAAAGTCTTTAGCGGTTCTCAATTTTGGCCAGCAGACGATCATTGCAGTTGGTTTAGTGCTGATTTTGTGGCGTGCAACCCTTGGTGTGATCGATGGTTCAATGACCTTGGGCGATCTTGTTTTGGTGAATACTTTAATGATTCAGTTGTATATCCCGCTCAATTTTTTAGGTGTGATCTATCGAGAAATTAAGCAAGCGCTCACTGATATGGATCGCATGTTTTCTCTACTCACTACTGAAAAAGAGATTGCTGATGCACCTCATGCAAAGCCCCTGCACATTACCAATCACACCTGTGGACCTGATGTAAGTTTTGAAAATGTTTTTTTTCACTATGATGCTAAACGAGAAATTTTGCGTGATGTGAGTTTTTACATTCCAGCAGGCACTATTACTGCAGTAGTAGGACAAAGCGGTTCAGGCAAGAGTACATTAGCCCGTCTGCTGTTTCGTTTTTATGATGTGCAGTCCGGAAAAATCTTAATTGATGGACAAAATATTGAGGATGTGACCCAAGCTAGCTTACGCAAAGCGATCGGAATAGTGCCTCAGGATACCGTTTTGTTTAATGACACTATTGGCTACAACATTGCCTATGGAAATCCTAGTGCCTCCATTGAGGAGGTGCATGAGGCTGCAAGAGCAGCGCAAATCGATCATTTCATTAAACGCCTGCCAGACGGTTACGATACCCAAGTGGGCGAGCGAGGTCTGAAGCTCTCAGGCGGAGAAAAACAGCGGGTTGCGATTGCACGCACGCTACTTAAAAAACCAGCGATGCTCATTTTTGATGAAGCTACGTCAGCCTTAGACTCTAAAACAGAGCGCGCTTTCCAAGAGGAGCTTTTAAGTCTAGCTAAGAATCGCACCACTTTGATCATTGCCCATCGACTTTCAACTATTGTGCATGCTGATCAAATATTGGTTATGGAGCATGGGCAGATAGTAGAGCGGGGAACTCATAATGACCTGGTGGCAGCAGATGGTCCTTACGCAGAGATGTGGCAAATGCAAGAACGTGCCACTCTTGATTAGAATAGTCTGATGAACCAGCAAGAGACCATTCTAAAAAATGCATTCGCAGCCGCATTAGCGGTTGCTGATCCGCAGCAGATTGTTCCCCAATATTTGCGTCAAATTTTCCCAGCAGGG
>JBFZCO010000062.1:0-76873 GCA_041307885.1 Burkholderiales bacterium
GCTGCCGATGCAAATAGGCTTGAGGCTGCTAAGGCTAAAGCTGACTTTTGAATAGTTTTCATGTGTTACTCCTGGCTGTATGAAATAAAAAGGGATAAATACTTAATGCATGGAGTGATCATGAATGTCGGCCAGCTTCTGTACTTAGAGCAATTCACCTAAATAAGGCTAAAGCCCCAAAATAGTGCATAAATTTGCACCAATCCAGTTATCTTTATTGCAATTGCAGCATTTTTTCGCCGTTTTACCTCTTTTTGACCCTACAACTTAAAATAGGGCTTCGTATCTTTTATGCAACTTTTACAGAACGGTGGGCAGCACGATGCAAAAACCAGGCCAAATTCTTGAGCAAATCCAACGTATTGCCAACGATATGCAAAATAAAGTCGGTGATGCTATTCGTAATTCTCCTGCCCAAGAAATTGAAAAAAATGTTCGCGCCATGATGAACCAGGGATTTCAGAAAATGGACTTAGTCACTCGCGAAGAATTTGAGTTGCAATCTAAGGTGTTATCTAAAACTCGAGAAAAATTAGAAGCTCTTGAAGCTAAAGTTGCCGCACTCGAAAAATCCTAAGACGAAATTTTCATCCTACTCAGGATGAAATTCATCAAAGAAATTCGCGTACATCTCTTCAGAGAAAAACTTTTTCGCATCAACTCGTGCTGGGGCTGTATGCAATACGGAGATTTGATAAATACGTATACCTCCATCTACACTAGCTCTATTGATCCAACGCACTCGCATTGACTGCTCTGATGCGCCTGTAGATGAAAACTCTAAGAAATAATCTTTCGTTGGTATTTTTTGGCGACTAGTAGTCTGATAAAAGGCATCTGCACTCACATCAGATTGGGCATTCACACCCGCTCTACTAAAAAGGTTACCTTGTAGTTGAGTCAGTATTTTAGGGGAAAGATTGGCCTGATCTTTACTCAAAGTAACGGTGCTAATGGAATAGATATCATCATCAATTTTTACTGCTTCAAGAGATTGTGGAATCTCTTGTCCCTCATAAGATATGCGACGATCCATCTTTTCTGGCTTGCCAGGGAACAGAGCGTTATATCCATCTTGAGTGGATTGAACAATTCTCCAATCTAACTTTGGACTACAGGCCATCAACAAAAATACTGCTGAAAAAAATACTCCCAGCTTTTGAAGAAAATGCTTAGACAATGCCTGCCCCATGTGCCTGCTGATCAGCATGGTAACTCGATCGCACCATTGCTCCCACCGCTGCATGTGAGAAGCCCATGGCATAAGCCTCTTCTTCAAAACGCTTAAAGACATCGGGGTGCACATAGCGGCGCACCGGTAAGTGATGGCCTGAGGGTGCTAGATACTGCCCTATCGTGAGCATGTCGATATTGTGCTCGCGCATATCACGCATCACTTCTAGAATTTCCTCATCCGTTTCCCCTAAGCCCACCATTAATCCACTCTTAGTAGGAATGTGTGGGAAGCGCTCCTTAAAGTCTTTCAATAACTTTAAAGAATGGGCATAGTCAGCGCCAGGTCGCGCCTCTTTATACAGACGGGGTACAGTTTCTAAATTGTGATTCATGACATCTGGCAAGCCAGCAGGCGCATGCTCTGAAAAAATATCGAGCGCTTTATCTAAGCGACCACGGAAATCAGGGACTAAGACTTCGATACGGGTGTTTGGAGAGAGCCCTCTAGATTGAGAAATACAGTCTACATAATGCATAGCGCCGCCATCTCGTAAATCATCTCGATCAACACTCGTGATCACAACATAATTTAATTTAAGTGCTGCAATCGTACGAGCCAAATTATCAGGCTCTTTAATGTCTAGAGGATCAGGTCTTCCATGGCCAACATCGCAAAAAGGGCAGCGTCGAGTGCATTTATCACCCATGATCATAAAAGTCGCTGTACCTTTTCCAAAGCACTCACCAATGTTAGGGCAACTTGCTTCTTCACATACGGTCACAAGCTCATTCTCACGCAATATTTTCTTAATCTCGTTAAAGCGTGAGTTACCTGAAGCAGCTTTTACGCGAATCCAATCCGGTTTTTTGAGAACCTCGTGTAGGGGAATAATCTTGATTGGAATGCGTGCTGTTTTCTCACTCGACTTTTGCTTGCGAGTGGCATCGTAATTCACATCTTGACGAGCATGGGCGGTAAATTCTGTGTCTGGCTTGGTGGTCATGATGAAATCAGTTGCTTTTCCAAATGCCCCAATAGGGCTTGACTAATATTGTCTATATTGTCCTTGATCCCAAGGGTTTGCATATCAATCGTTCTTAAGCCCTCATAGCCACAAGGGTGGATATGGTCAAAAGCGGCTAGATCAGTCTCCACATTGAGCGCTAAGCCATGATACGAGCAGCCCTTAGAGACCTTAAGGCCTAAAGCAGCAATCTTTGCACCCCAGTACTCAGGCGCAAGTTTTTGAGTTTGAGCAATATATATTCCTGGAGCCCCAACATGTCTTTCAGCCTGAATCCCAAAATCAGCCAGAGTATCAATCAGCGCTTGTTCAATTTTAGAAACCAATTCTTTTACGTAAATTCCTAATCTCTTCAAGTCCAACAGGAGATAAATCACAATTTGACCGGGGCCGTGATAAGTAATCTCTCCGCCACGATCAACCTGAACTAATGGAATTTGACTGCTGGGGGAATGCAAATGACGAGGATCACCGGCAAGGCCTAGGGTAAAAACGGGAGGGTGTTCTAGAACCCAAATTTCATCAGCACTATAAGCATCTCGATTTTTAGTGAACGCACGCATCGCTTCGTATGTCGGCTCATAATCTACAAGCCCTAAGTGCTTAACTAAAAAGCTCATGCAATAGGTCTAGAGAACAACGCTTACTAATGGGTGCGTAGACAAAGTTCGATAAAGCTCATCTAGTTGTTCACGACTAGTGGCGGTAATTGGTAGGGTAATGCCCAGATAATTACCATCTTTTGATGGCCTTTGCTCCACCTTGCTCTCATCAAAAGTAGGATCAAATTGACGGGCAATATGCAAAATTGCAGGGAGATACTCGGGATTAGATTTACCCATTACCTTGATTGGAAATTGGGACGGGTATTCAATGAGGGATTTTTTTTCTTCAGTCATCAATTCTCTCTAACTATTTTTTATCAGTTCATTTCATATTTAAGTATGACGATGATCTGGCATACCTAGCCAAGCACTTGTAATGATATTGCGAATGCAATGTAAGCGACGATGAAAAAAATGGTCCGCTCCAGGCACTACTTGAACTGTTAGCTCTTGTGGGCGCGCCCAATCTAAAACATCAATAAGCGGAATCGTTTCATCTACTTCACCATGAATCAAAATCGTATCTGCTGGCACTGGGGCTAACTCCCATTTACCTGCCGCGCTACCTACCATGACAAAACGCTCTGCAGGGCGGCCAAGATCAGTCAGCCTTTGCACTAGATGAGTACCAACATAGCTGCCAAATGAAAATCCTGAAACAACTAAGGGCAATGTATTTACTGTATGAATCCAGGCTTGACCAATGACACCCTCCAGCTGAGACCAACTTGAAGGAGTTCGCATCCAATCAGTCACGTGCAGTAAATCATCTATTTCACCAACACCATCATCATGGATGCCAGCAGTAGCACCAACTCCACGAAAATTAGGTCGCACACTCACATAACCTAATTGATTAAATGCCCTTGCCATGGTTTGAGCAACTTTGTTATCCATCGTTCCCCCCATGAGGGGATGTGGGTGCGCCACAAGTGCTAACCCCCTAACTGAAAAATCAGGGTTGTTTTTTAATTCATCTGGCAAGTCAATGGACATTTCAATCTGACCAACTACGCCATCAATGTGAATAATTTTGCTACGGCTATTCATGAGAGAAACTTTCGTAACACATTAATCTAACTGAAGGCGCTCTACAGGACGCCCCAGAATTAAGTGAGATTGAATAATTTCTTCAATATCTTCAGTATCCACAAAGGTATACCAAATTCCCTCCGGATAAATGACCATGACTGGACCATCAGCACAGCGATCTAAACAGCCCGCTTTATTGACGCGAATCTTGCCAGGGCCATTAAGTCCTAATTCTTTTACACGATTTTTTGCATACTCAAATAATGCAAATGCATTGTGCTGATCGCAACAATTTTCGCCATTACTGCGTTTATTCAGACAGAAAAATAAGTGGTTCTTAAAGCTCATAAATAATATTCATTAGGGGGTTGATTGAAACGCTGATCGATTACGTGCAGCCCAGAATAATGCCAATGGCAACCATATTACTGAAACCCATTGCATTAGTTCATTAAAGTGCAAAAGTCGCCCTTGATTCCAATGCCTTAAGGTCATCAGAAAGTAGGGATTATCTGGCAAGAGGTTGATTGCCAAGGTCGCACTCACCAAACAAATCAGTGCCATCCAAAACTTCGTTATTCCAGAAAACGCTAAAGTCAATTTCAATAGAATACTTCCAAGCACCATACCCCACATAGCTCCAGCAGTTAGCCACAAGAGACCGAACTCTGAACCAAATTGCAATGCTGTAAATACAATCTTAATGGCTACGGTCATTCCTAGAAGGCTCATTAAGATTTTCCATTGCGGGGCTTTTGCCCGCATCCCCAAAGAAAGTAAAAGTCCTGCGCCCAACCAACAAAGAGCAGTGATAACGGCCTCTTGAACAACATGGTTAATCACCATCGTTCCCCAATCGACTGAAGCAAAGATGGCATGACCCCAAACACCCGTTCCTAACCAAGAGCTTTGTGGATAAATTTGCGACCAAGGAAAAAGGAGTAATAAAGCACATGCGGCCCAATTAAGCCCAAACCACTGATCAAAACGTCGGCGTATAAGACTGCCAGATAGCCATTGCGGGCCTAAAGGAATGGCAAGTAAGGCGCCTAGTAAGCCCCCAAGCATATTTGCCCACCAATCCATTTGACTGGGAATGCGAGTTGGCAACCAAGTTTGCAAGGATTCGACACTGAAGGCTAAAAGTGCGCTAAATCCCAGGGCAATTCCTAGGGCAACAAAGTTGCGCCAACGTGGATAGCAAGCAACAACCAATAGAAACCCCAAGGGGATATAGGCCAAGATATTGACCGACACATCAAACAAGGTAATAAATCGGGGTAAAGGAGCGCTCAGCCAGGCCCATCCTGCAATTCCATTCTGAAATTGGAAATCAAAGGGGGTTAAGCTCACGTAAATAATCAATAAGGCATAGCTCAAGCTGATAGCTCGAGCCAAAGGCATGGCCTGGAGTGGCCAAACAAACTTACGGGGACGCTGGTCTTCCTGTTGCATCCCCCAATTCTAGGTCAGACCTTTCTACAATGTAGAAATGAGCTGGAATTGCATCCTAGAGCGTGTCGGTCATACCGAATCAACCAATGACGATTTATTGGCGCGTTGGCGTGCGGGCGAATTGATTGACCCCGTAGCCAGAATTGCCCATGAACAAACGGCCGGCAAAGGTCGAGCTGGTCGAGTTTGGCATGCGAGGCCCGAAGATAGTCTGTGTTTTTCTCTGGCCTACCCCTTTCACTGTCGGCCAAATGAACTAAGCGGCCTAAGCCTAGTCATGGGCCTTGCTGTCATTCATGGAATTTCCCAGGCCTTGAAGATAGATGAAGCCAGACTCCACCAATTAGGATTGAGGCTCAAATGGCCTAATGACCTCCTACTAAATAACGCCAAACTTGGGGGCATTCTGATCGAAGGCGGCCAAGCTAATCCAAACTCTCCCACCTGGATGATCATCGGTGTTGGCCTCAATCTTCGTCAAGCTCAATTGATTGCAAAGGATCTACAAAATCAAAACTCGCTCGGTGTGGCAGCTCTTGATCAACTTATCACTGATTCCAATGTCATTGCGGATCATGAATTTATTTGGCTCAAGATAATTGAAGCATTTGAAAAGTACCTCACTACATTTATTGAGCATGGCTTTCCATGCTTTAAAGATACATGGTTACAGTGGGATGCTTTTGTTGGTCAGAATGTAGTTGTTTCTGGTGCTGCAACTGATTCCATTGTCGGTATTTGCTCAGGTGTAGACGATAATGGTGCTTTACTAATTCAGCAACGAGATAAGATACTTGCGATTAATGCAGGCGATGTCTCCTTACGGGCGCAATCATGAGTTTTTATTTATTGTTTGATGTGGGCAATACGCGTCTTAAGTGGGCAGCAGTTGATTCGACTCAAAATACTAGTGATCGAAATAAAAAGCTTTGGGCCTACTCTGGGTCAGTGAATACCAAATCATTGCAATCTCCAGAGTTACGAGCAGAGCTATCTGATTACATTTCAAAAACCCTGCCTAAGCCAGATGCAATCGGATTTTGCTGTGTTGCTGGCGACGATGCTATTGAACATATTCAAAGTATTTTTCCACAGTGGGAAGATATTCGCTGGCAACAATTAAAGGGTGATAGCCACTATGAAGGCATGCGCTCCTTGTATGACGATCCTAGCAAGCTAGGACCCGACCGCTGGGCCGCACTGATCGGTGCTAGGGCTTTATCCAATACCAACTCACTCGTCATTAATGCTGGAACAGCGAGCACTATCGACCTACTCGGTGGAAATGGAGTTCACTATGGTGGATGGATTTTGCCAGGGCTAGAATTAATGCAAGAAAGTCTTCAAAGCAAGACTGCACAACTTCCATTGGCAGAACGCAATCATCAAGATGCGCCCAAAATTCAATTTGGCACTAACACCAATGACGCCATCATTAGCGGTTGTGATGCAGCGCAGATCGGTGCAATGCTTTGCGCAAATTCCTTAGCGAAAAATATACAGCATCCCATCCAACGTATTTGGCTTGATGGTGGCAATGCAAAAGTATTGGCCAATGAAATTAAAAAATTTCCCGAACTCGCATCGCTTCCAATTGAGCCAATTGAAGGTTTAGTACTTCGTGGCTTATGGGCTTGGTTAATTCAAAACTACTGATGCATATTTGTTAGGCATTTATCGATTAGTTACGAATTTTGCCAAGTAAAGCAGTGGTGGAGCGCTCATAAAGAAAAGGGATAGCAATTGCCTTGCCACCCCAAGTTTTAACTAAGCGAGTCTCTTCTAAGCTATCGATATCGTAATCACCGCCTTTGACATAGATATCCGGGTGAATTTTGGCAATTAAATTGACGGGGGTTTGTTCAACAAACAAAACAGTCATGTCAACACTACTAAGAGCTGCTAATAGGGCCTGACGATCTGCCTCTGTATTAATAGGCCTATCATCGCCTTTTCCAAGCATTTTGACTGAAGTATCTGAGTTCACTCCAACTACCAGACTGGCCCCTAATGCACGAGCTTGGGCCAAATAACTGGCATGCCCACGATGCAAGATATCGAATACTCCGTTCGTAAACACCAATGGCCTTGGAAGGGCCGCAATTCTGGCCTCCAACTCTCCTACAGGGCATACTTTGGACTCAAATGAAGGTAATGGAAGTGGGCTCATAGCGCAATATTAATAGCATTAAAGACCAGTCAACGATATTTGCCAGAATGTCTTAGACTTAGACATCCCCCAATTCCTTGAAGGTTTGACATGATTTGCCACCTAGCACGATGGTCCCTAATGCTTTTATTGCTAGCGCCAGCTATAAAATTTGCGCAGGCAGCCCCCGCTTCCCCGGCAAACTGCAGTCCAGTTTTAGCTCATAGCTTTCTAAGACTTCAGGATGAGACGCCACAAAATCTTTGCCAGTACCAAGGGAAAGTCATTTTGGTTGTTAATACAGCCAGTTATTGTGGTTTTACCAGCCAATATGATGGATTGGAAAAGCTATATGCTAAATACAAAGATCGGGGCCTAGTAGTGCTCGGATTCCCATCTAATGACTTTGGCCAACAAGAGCCGGGTAGCAATAAAGAAATTGCCGACTTTTGCAAAAATACTTACGACGTCAAGTTCCCCATGTTTGCCAAGACCTCTGTGAGCGGGGCTAATCCGAACCCTTTGTTTAAGATGCTCATTGCCAAGACGGGTACTACGCCAAAATGGAATTTTTACAAGTATCTGATAGACCGTAATGGCAAGGTTGTAGACTCGTTTGGCAGCCTAACGCAGCCAAATAGCAATAGTATTACTGGTGAAATTGAAAAACTACTTGGAGAAAAAATTAGTGGCTAAGAAAAAAGTTGCCATCATTGGCGCCGGGATTTCTGGCCTTGGTTGCGCTTATGCATTAAGACAGCACCCTGATTTAGATATTACTATTTTTGAGAGTGGCGCCCATATTGGCGGTCACAGCAATACCGTTGACATCACACTACAAACTGATCAAGGCCCCATTAGCTATGGAGTAGATACCGGATTTTTAGTATTTAATCGTAAAACCTATCCACGATTAGTTCGCCTCTTTGAAGAAATTGCCGTTCCAATTGCGCCGTCTGAAATGTCCTTTTCTGTATCAATTGATACCAGCCAAAAAGCAGGGGGAAATCAAAAAATTGAATGGGCTGGTAATGACCTTAATTCATTTTTTGGACAGCGATCCAATTTACTATCGCCATCATTTTGGAGAATGGCATATGACATCCTCCGCTTCAATCGGCTCGCAACTAAATTAGCAGAAGAACAAATTTCAGACAAACTTGAATACTCTGAGCCTGATGAACGAATCAAAGATTTTTTAGATAGAAATCGCTTTAGCAATAGCTTTAGAGAAAATTATTTTCTTCCAATGATTGGCGCTATTTGGTCTTGCTCCGTTGAGCAGATGCTCGAGTTCCCAATCCAAACGATGGTGCGCTTTTGCCATAATCATGGTCTCTTGCAAATTCAAAATCGTCCGCAATGGCTTACTGTTAAAGGCGGATCACGCGAATACATCAAGCTATTGCTGGCAGCCTTAGACAAATTTCACGTCAAACTCATCCGCGAACCAATTGTCCGCGTCAATGCAAGCAAGGAAGAAAAGGGTTTGGTCGAATTAATCAGCTCTTCGACTTCTTACTGGTTTGATGAAGTTGTGATGGCATGCCATAGCGATCAAACCTTGGAATTAGTGCATGGCATTAATCAAGATGCTCGTAATATTTTGGCGGCCATTCCTTATCAAAAGAATCGCGCTATTTTGCACACCGATCAAAACTTCTTACCAAATAGTAAGAGATGCTGGGCGGCATGGAATTACACTGCCAAGTCTGGTGCCAGCCCTACAGCCCAGCAGCATGTCAGCGTCAATTATTTAATTAATCGCTTACAACCGCTTCCAAATGCACTTCAGAAAACTCCAATCATTGTGAGTTTAAATCCGCTTAGCGAACCTAATCCGCTGCTTGTTCATCAAGAAATTCATTACTCACATCCTGTTTTTGACATGAAAGCAATTCAGGCACAAAAAGCCCTCCCCCTGATTCAGGGAAGCTCTAATATTTGGTATTGTGGGGCTTGGACTGGTTTTGGCTTTCATGAAGATGGATTACGCTCTGGTGAACTAGTGGCCAAGGATTTGATCGAGAATATTCGTCAGCCCATTCAAGTTAGCCCCATTAAAGACGCTCAATAAATGAATGTTGCAACCATCAATTTTGGGACAGTCAAACACCGGCGTTTCCGTCCAGCTCAAAATGCTTTTGGATATGGTGTTTTTACAGTATCGATTCCGATGCGTTCGAGGGCTAAAAATAAGGCGCTTTTATCGCAGCATGGTTTAGGCGATAACCAATTGAGAATG
Source organism: Burkholderiales bacterium (assembly GCA_041307885.1). Taxonomy (GTDB): domain Bacteria; phylum Pseudomonadota; class Gammaproteobacteria; order Burkholderiales; family Burkholderiaceae; genus Polynucleobacter. The sequence goes on from JBFZCO010000062.1 coordinate 9,688, forward strand.
TTCTCTTTTTTCGATAAAGACCATGGGCTTGGTGGTGAAAATAGTCTACAGTGGATCGAAAAAATTTTGGCAGATCACCATATTGAACATATTGATGGTGAAATTTGGCTACAAACGTTCCCAAGGGTCTTAGGTTACGTTTTTAATCCTGTCAGTTTTTGGATTTGTACTCGCGCCAATGGGCAAGTTCAAGCTGTATTGGCTGAAGTCAATAACACGTTTGGCGAGCGTCACTGTTATCTGCTGCACGAAGATGACGGAATGCCTCTGAAATCAGGTCAAACACTCATTAGCAAAAAAGTGTTTCACGTTTCACCATTTTGTGATGTGAGTGGTGAATATCATTTTCGCTTTTTATTCCCGCAAGATAGCATTTCAAAAAGAAATATAGTCTGTCGAATTGAATTGCATAAAGATGGCATGCCGTTGATTAATACCAGCATTAGCGGCCTAGCTCAGCCTTTAAATAGGAAGGCTCTTTACTTGGCGCTACTGAGGTACCCCCTCATGAGTCTAGGTGTTATTACTCGGATTCATTGGCAGGCATTGAAATTATGGTTAAAAGGTGTACCCTTTCATACAAAACCTAAACCTCCTGCAATTGAGGTCACTGAATGAATCGCCCTGGTCAATCTTTACTATCCCGTTTAAATTTTTCTCGTCCGCAATCAAGAGAATCTAAGGCTCAACAATATCGCATTAGTACAAAAACGATATTGGGTATGCTTGAGCAATTGCGTGGCGGTTATTTATCAATTACTTTGCCAAATAATCAGATCAAATCATTTGGTGATAGTGCAGAGCAACTCCATGCTGAAATCCATATTCTTGATTGGTCAGTTTTCAAACAAGTGCTCTCCCATGGAGACATTGGATTTGCTGAAAGCTATATTCGCGGGCAATGGAATACCCCAGATTTGAAGAGCGTTTTGGAGCTTGCTATTCTCAATCGGACTATTCTTGAGAGGGCAATTTATGGAAGTTGGTTTGGCTCGATCGTTTATCGCCTCAGACATTGGCTCAGAGATAACTCGAAGTCAGGTAGCCGTAAAAATATTCATGCTCACTATGACTTAGGCAATGCTTTTTATACCTTATGGCTAGATCCAACTATGAGCTATTCCAGTGCCTGGTTCTCTGAAGGCGATAAGCAGCCTCTCATGGATGCTCAACGCTCTAAGATTGCGCGCATTCTAGCCGCCATTCAAACTCAGCAAGGGGATCGATTGCTAGAAGTAGGCTGTGGTTGGGGTGGCTTTATGGAAGAAGCCCTTAGGAATGGCAATCACATTACCGGCCTCACTTTATCTACTGAGCAAAAAGCCTTCGCACAATTACGTCTTGAACGGGTCAGTAAATCTATAGGGCAACCCCAAGACTTTGAAGTACGCTTACAGGACTATCGAGATTGCCAAGAGCAATTTGATGGCATCGCCTCTATTGAGATGTTTGAGGCAGTTGGTGAAAAGCATTGGGGTGAATATTTTCAAATGATTGCCGAACGCTTAAAAGCCGGCGGCAGAGCCTGTATTCAAACGATTGTGATTGCGGAAGAACTGTTTGAACGTTATCGTCATAGTACTGACTTTATCCAGCAGTATGTTTTCCCTGGTGGCATGCTTCCATCTTCAGAAAAGTTTAAGGCCGCAGCCGCAAGTGCTGGCCTTGAAGTAGAAACAGAATTCGCATTTGGCGCAGACTATGCAAAAACCTTATGCATTTGGCGTGACAGCTTTAATCAAAAAGTGGAAGAGATTTATCGCTTAGGCTTTGATGAGACCTTTGTACGTCTCTGGAATTTTTACCTTATGTATTGCGCTGCTGGTTTTACTCAAAAGAGTATTGACGTAGTTCAATTTACTTTAAAACATCAAGCCCCTAAGCTATCGGGCGATAGATTGACCTCATGAAACAAAAAGGCATTAGCAATTTTTCCCAGCAACGCATTTGGATCATTGGAGCCTCTAGTGGAATCGGGGAGGCATGCGCTAAGGCATTCTTTCAAGCAGGTGCAAAAGTTGCTCTTTCTAGTCGACGCGTCGAACGGTTAACTGCAATAGCAAGCAATCAAGATGCCTTAGTACTGCCATTAGATGTTACCCACAAGGAGCAAGTTGACTCGGCTTATAAAACCTTGTTAGAGAGCTGGGGCGGCATTGACTTGCTGCTGTTTGTATCTGGGGTCTATACCCCGCTGCGTGCAGATAACTTTGATTTTGATGTTGCGCAAAAGACCATTGATGCCAATTTACTAGGGCCAATGCGAGCCGTAGCGACAGTCTTGCCGCAAATGCTAAAACAACAATCTGGTCATATAGCCATCGTAGGAAGTGTTGCAGGTTACAGCGGACTTCCAAAGGCTTTGGCTTATGGCCCAAGCAAAGCCGGCATTATTAATTTCTGTGAAACCCTATATTACGACTTACTGCCTCAGGGAGTTAGCGTACATATGATTTCACCAGGATTTGTAGCGACTGAAGCAACTGCGCAAAATGACTTTGAGATGCCTGCTCTGATCAGCGCAGAAGAGGCTGCCTCTGAAATTCTCAAGGGAATTCAAGCTGGGGAATTTGATATTCATTTCCCCAAAAGGTTCTCCGGTTTTCTCAAATTCTTACGAATTCTGCCCTATCCTATTTACTTCTGGATCGTGCGGCGCTTTGTCAAAATTTAAAAATTACTTGTAATTATTTTTTCGAATTTTGTCTTCAAGGTGATCCATCACCACAATTGATTTGGCCTTTGTACCCGCAATCGATGGTGAGGTCACATAGCGACCCTGCATCACAATCGTAGGAACGCCATCAATGCGATAAGTATCAGCCATTTGTTTTGCAGCTCGCGCTTTTGAAACAACCGCAAATGAGCGATATGAAGCTAAGAAAGCATTACGGTCAACACCTTGGGCGGCCACCCAATCTGCAATATCATTTTCGGTCATGAGGCGTTTATTCTCTTTGTGCATAGCGTACATAACCTTATCGTTCAGAGCATCGCCTTTCCCCATAGCCTCAAGCGCGTAGAACAACTGACTGTGCGGCATAAAGTCATCTCGGAAGGCAACGGGTACTTTGCGAAAGCTCACATCTTTTGGCTGACGCTTTAGCCAAGCTTTTAGCTCTGGCTCAAAGTCGTAACAATGTGGACATCCGTACCAAAAAAATTCAATGACTTCGACCTTGCCCTTAGTCTCAACCGGTTGCGGAACTGGTAGAACCCGATAATCAAAACCCTCTTCAATTTTGGGGCCTTGGGCACTTGCAAGCCCAGAAAATGAAATGGCTACTGCTGCGCTTGCGCAAGATAAAAAGATTCGTTTAGAGATTGAAATCATGATTTAGGAGATTTAATTACAGTTGGTTTGATGCCCATGCTCGATAACTTATCTCGCACGGCATTGCTTTCTTCAACACTATTGTAGGGGCCAACACGAACACGCCATAGGGTATTACCTTCGCTACTGACTTCGCTCAATTGCGATTGAATACCCTGAATTGCCAAGCTAGCCTTTTGGGCATCAGCTTCAGTACGCTTATTAAACGCGCCTACTTGCAAGAAGTAAATGGCCTCAGACTTCACCACAGGCGCTACCGGAACTTCAGCCGGTTTTTTGCCTATCGCCAAATCCCCAATAGGGTCAGAGGAACTGGTAGTTGGTAAAGCCGGCCTACCCTGTAAGGGTTTATTGAGATCCAGCGGCTCTGCTGGCTGCGCAGCCTCACCATCAGCAGGGGCAGGGGTTGGCTTAATAGTTAATGGGAGATTTGGGGCTCTAATGCCTGGGCGCTCTTGGGGGGTATTTTTCGAAAGGTAGAAGGCAATGATGAAAGCAATACCTAAACCAACCCCTAAACCCAATATGAAGCCAAGAATAGTGCCGCCATACTCCGAACCTGGGGTGTCGTTTTGCACAACCATTGTGGTCTGCCTCTCTATTTTCCTCATCCTATCCCCACCGTTCTTTTGGACTAATACAGTATTTCCAAGACTAAGCTTACATCTTAGCGGGTGCTGAAACACCTAATACTTTCAAACCATTTTCTAACACTTGGCGCGTGGCTGATAGTAAGGCCAAACGCGCTAACTTCAGAGCTAAATCATCTACCAGAACACGATCTGCACTATAAAAGGTATGGAAGTCGCCAGCCAAATCGCGTAAATAGAATGCTAAAGCATGTGGTGCCAGATCGGCGGCTGCATCATGCAATATCTCTGGATACTCAGCTAAGCGACGTAAAAGATGATCTGATGCCTTACTTTGCAATAAAGAGAGGTCTGCTTCTTTCAGCATGGTAACTTGGCCACCCCACTGACTCAAAATAGAGCAAATTCGGGCATGCGCATATTGCACATAAAACACTGGATTCTCATCGTTTTGCTGCAGAGCAAGATCAATATCAAACACAAATTCAGTATCGGCCTTACGAGAGATTAAGAAAAAACGTACCGCATCACGCCCACGCTGTAAAGCGAACTCGCGTTCAGCGGGAGTCATTTCTGGAGTGACGCCACCAGACCACTCCACTAAATCACGCACAGTTACATATGATCCAGCTCTCTTAGAGATTTTGACTTCTTCGCCATGGCGCATTACTGTCACCATCTTATGCAAAACATAGTCAGGGTAGGCTTTAGGAATATCCCAACCCCGCTTTTGTGCAACACCTTGCAGACCAGAGCGAACACGAGCAATCGTCCCGTGGTGATCACTGCCTTGTACATTGATCACCTTCTTAAAGCCCCGGCCCCACTTGCTAGCGTGATATGCCACATCTGGAACAAAATAAGTAAAGGTTCCATCAGACTTACGCATGACACGATCTTTATCATCACCATCATTCGTGGTCTTTAACCACAGTGCGCCCTCAGATTCATAAGTCTTGCCAATGTCTTGCAAGTCTTGAACAATATGCGCCACGCTGCCATCGGTATACAAAGAAGATTCTAGGTAATAACAATCAAACTTAACGCCAAAAGTTTTTAAATCAATATCTTGTTCATTACGTAAATACGCCACCGCAAATTGACGAACTGCTTCTACCTTGTCAGCTTCCGATAAATCATTGCGATAGCTTGGACTAACTTGATAAGCTGCAGCAATTTCTGCAATGTACTCACCGTTATAAGCACTTTCAGGCCAATCTCGATCTCCTGGCTTCAATCCATTTAAGCGCGCTAAAACTGAAAGCGCTAAGTTGGCAATCTGCACTCCAGCATCGTTGTAATAAAACTCACGATGCACTTTGATGCCTTGAGTTGCCAACAAATTGGCGAGCGCATCACCTAAGGCTGCTTGACGGCCATGACCAACATGCAGTGGCCCAGTAGGGTTAGCAGATACGAACTCAATCATGGCGCTATCTATTGGGGCCGCACTTGGAAGAACCTGACCAAACTGCGCTCCTTCCGAAAGAATCTCTCGCACCACAGCAGTCTTAGAAGAATTACTAAGGCGAAAATTAATGAAGCCAGGGCCTGCGATATCGCAAGATGCAATTAAATCACTGTAGCCAGGCTGTTGCTGCAAACGATCGACTAAAGTCTGAGCCAAATCGCGTGGATTGAGCTTCCAAGCCTTGGAAAGCTGTAGAGCGATATTGCATGCAACATCACCATGATCTACGGCCTTGGGACGCTCTAAACGTGGCTGTGGAGCCTGGCCAAGATCCCGCTCTAAAGCCAAACCTTGCAGAGCAGCGCTTAGCATTTCAATTAAACGATTTTTATTAGTTGCCAACATAGATAAGTGAGTTTATCAGGTGGTAAGCTATGGAAATGATCTATCAATTTCGCTCTAAAGCGGGCCCAGATGTCATTATGTTGGCAGACCTTAGCCAACGGATATTTGATATTTTGGGTCGCCCACTTGAACCCAGGGGAATTTTGACGGTAGAACAATTACCAGCACTCATCACCACCCTTGAAACCGCGATTCTAAAAGACTTAGAAGAGCGTGCTAAAAGCCATGAAGCTGAGCAAGAAAATAGGGAAAAACCCAAGCTGGCTGACAGATTAGGGCAACGTGCTTATCCATTTCTTGAGCTGATGAAGCAAGCTAAATCTAAAGATGAACCCGTAGTTTGGGGGGTTTAACCCAGCTCAAGGTTAATCGATCAAACTAGCTAACTGGCGACGTACGTCATCTACAGATTCTCCACGACGCTTAGCAAGATCTTCCAATTGATCAGCTGAAATTTTGCCAACATTAAAGTAACGGGCATCTGGATGTGCCAGATAAAAACCGCTAACGCTTGATGCTGGATTCATGGCCATTGATTCAGTCAAAGTCATGCCAATATCTTCAGACCCGATCACACGCAATAAATCCTTTTTCACTTCATGCGCAGGGCAAGCAGGATAGCCAGGAGCTGGACGAATACCGCGATATTCCTCGTTAACCATTTGATCATTAGTGAGAATCTCGTCGCAAGCATAGCCCCATAGATCGGTCCGTACACGGTGGTGCATGAGCTCTGCAAATGCTTCTGCTAACCGATCAGCTAAAGCCTTCAACATAATGGCACTGTAGTCATCATGTTTAGCCTGGAACTCAGCCACTTTTTTTTCTACGCCATGGCCAGTTGTGACAGCAAAGCAGCCCAAGTAATCTGCCACACCAGAATCCTTAGGTGCAACATAATCAGCTAGGCAACGATTTGGGCGACGCACACCATCCACTATTGGACGTTCAGCTTGCTGACGTAGGTTATGCCAAACAAAGAGTGGGTGCTGTCTTGTCTCATCGCTATACAAAACGATATCGTCACCAACAGTATTGGCTGGGTAAAAAGCTACCACCGCATCCGCTTGCAACCATTGCCCTTTGATGATCTTATCAAGCAGAGCCTGCGCATCTGCATAAACCTTACGGGACTCTATTCCTACAACTTCATCATCTAAGATTGCTGGAAACTTACCTGCTAAATCCCATGTCTGAAAGAATGGGGTCCAATCGATATATTTAGCAATCTCGCTTAGTGCGAAATTCTTAAAGACACGGCGTCCAATAAACTTTGGCTTTTCAGGTACATAACTCGCCCAATCAATCAGCTCCCGATTTTTGCGAGCAGCCTCTAAGGAGATAGTAGGTGCCGCCTTCTTATTGGCATGCTGTTCACGAATGCGCACATAATCATCGCGCAAATCTTGAATAAATTTTTTGGCACTTTCATCAGAAAGCAAGCTGGATGCCACTGATACAGAACGAGAAGCATCGGGCACATAGACCACAGGGCCATCGTAATGTGGGGCAATCTTCACGGCAGTGTGAACACGTGAAGTAGTCGCGCCACCAATCATCAGAGGAATCTGGCGCTCACGGAAGTAATCATCACGTTGCATCTCTTGGGCAACGTAAGTCATCTCCTCAAGCGAAGGCGTGATTAAGCCAGATAAACCTACGATGTCAGCGTTCTCTTCTTTGGCACGCTTAAGAATTTCCGCACAAGGAACCATCACACCCATATTGGCTACTTCAAAGTTATTACATTGCAATACCACTGTCACAATATTTTTACCAATATCGTGAACATCGCCCTTCACGGTAGCCATCACAATTTTGCCTTTGGCCTTAGCTTCGCCGCCTGAGGCAACATGCAGACGCTTCTCTTCCTCAATATAGGGGATCAAAATAGCGACAGCTTGCTTCATGACGCGAGCGCTCTTGACGACTTGAGGCAAAAACATTTTGCCTTCGCCAAAGAGATCCCCGACCACGTTCATGCCATCCATCAGTGGACCTTCAATCACTTCAATTGGTCTGCCACCATCACCCATAATTTGAGCACGCAACTCTTCTGTATCTTCTTCAATAAAGGTAGTGATCCCATGCACCAAGGCATGCGTTAGGCGCTCACGAACAGCATCTTCACGCCATACGAGGTTCTCTACTTGCTTTGCTCCCCCACCTTTAAATTGATCTGCAATATCGAGTAAGCGTTCGGTAGGTGTTTTGCCATCCTTCTCCTTGAAGCGATTGAGAACAACATCCTCTACCCGTTCACGTAATTGCGGATCTAAGTCTGCATAAACACCTAGTTGACCTGCATTGACAATACCCATATCCATGCCAGCTTTAATGGCGTGATAAAGAAATACTGTATGAATGGCTTCACGTACACGATCATTACCGCGGAAAGAAAAACTGACATTCGATACACCACCACTCACTTTTGCACCTGGGAGATTTTCTTTAATCCAACGCGTCGCATTAATGAAATCTACTGCGTAGTTGTCATGCTCTTCAATGCCAGTAGCAATGGCAAAGATATTCGGATCAAAAATAATATCTTCGGCAGGAAAGCCGATTTCATTAACGAGAATCTCGTAACAACGCTGACAAATCTCAGTCTTACGTTTAAAGGTATCAGCCTGACCTACTTCATCAAATGCCATGACAACTGATGCGGCGCCATAGCGACGGATCAAGCGTGCCTGCTTTCTGAATGGCTCCTCGCCCTCTTTTAGAGAGATCGAATTCACAATAGGTTTACCCTGAATACATTTCAGGCCCGCTTCGATCACACTCCATTTTGAGGAATCAATCATGATGGGAACACGAGCGATATCAGGCTCAGAAGCAATCAGATTTAAGAAGCGTGTCATTGCCGCTTCAGAATCTAACATCGCTTCATCCATATTGATATCAATCACTTGGGCGCCGTTTTCTACCTGCTGTCTTGCAACCACCAGCGCTTCATCAAATTGATTATTTAAAATCATGCGTGCAAATGCTTTTGAGCCCGTCACATTGGTGCGTTCACCAATATTCACAAAGCGCACATCCGCCGTTACATTAAAAGGCTCTAGACCAGACAGCTTCATAGCTGGCATGACTTTTTTGCCTTCTTTAGCACTCATGCCGATACCTCCGCAGTCTCGCGATAGAAGGCGCGAGGCTTACGTTTAGCAACTGCATCTGCTATTGCACGAATATGATCTGGTGTAGTGCCGCAGCAACCGCCTACGAGATTGACTAGACCATCTTTAGCAAATCCATCAACCAAACTAGAAGTAATGTCTGGAGTCTCATCAAATCCAGTGTCACTCATCGGATTTGGCAATCCAGCATTAGGATAGCAAGAGACTGCTGCATCGCAAATCCTAGCAAGTTCGGCGATATAAGGACGCATTAATGCTGCACCCAAAGCACAGTTCAACCCAAAAGTCAGCGGCTTGATATGACGTAAGCTATTCCAAAATGCTTCCACGGTTTGGCCCGATAAAATGCGTCCCGATGCATCGGTCACCGTTCCCGAAATCATCACTGGCAAACGCTCACCCGTTTCTTCAAAGAATTCATCTAAAGCAAATAGGGCGGCTTTTGCGTTGAGGGTATCAAAAATAGTTTCAACCAAAAATAAGTCGACCCCGCCAGCAAAAAGCCCTTCAATCTGCTCGCGGTAAGAAGCACGTAATGCATCAAAGGTGACATTACGCGCCCCAGGATCATTCACATCTGGTGAAATACTCGCAGTTTTAGGAGTCGGTCCAATTGCGCCCGCAGCAAAACGGGGCTTATCTGGCGTGCTGTACTTTTCACATGCAGCACGTGCCAACTTTGCAGAGACTTCATTCATCTCATATGCCAAGTTCGCCATTTTGTAGTCTTCTTGAGCAACTGATGTGGCGCCAAAAGTATTCGTCTCAATAATATCCGCCCCAGCATCCAGATACTGCTCATGAATCTTGCTAATAATGTGGGGTTGAGTAAGTACTAATAATTCGTTGTTACCCTTAATATCGCCAGGATGCTCTGCAAAACGCGTATTAGTCGGCAATCCGCGGTAGTCTGCCTCAGATAACTTGTACTGCTGGATCATGGTGCCCATGGCACCATCCAAAATCAGAATACGCTGCTTCAGTAGCTCAGGTAATGCCTGGCCACGAGTGTAAGGCTGGGATAAACCATTAGATTGCATTGCTTAACCGGGATTAATCTCTAGAATCCCTTATTCTATTGGCAAACGCTACTTTTATCTCGCTAGGAGCTCTTATGTTTGGCACTATCCCCGAATTTAATCAAAGCCTTGAAATGATGAAAACCATGTGGGGGCAAGCGGCCGCTGGCCAAGCGCCAGGTCAATTCCCTTTCACGACTGATGCCAACAAGGCTGCAGGGGGATTTGCTAATGCATTCCCAGGCCTAGATACCGATGAGCTTGAAAAGCGCATCAAGGACCTCAAAAGCGTTGAAAATTGGCTCAATCTGAATCTGAATATTCTTAAATCGACCATTCAAGGCTTAGAGGTACAGCATGCCACCATGATGGCACTCAAGTCCTTTGGAGATGCGGTTTCAGCTTCGGCAGCAGCGGCAACAGGGGGATCTTCAGACGAGCCTAGTACAAAGGCATCTAAACCACGGAAAACCGCAACACGCCGTCGTCGCAAAGCTGGCGATGCAACTTTCCTTGACGAAGTAGGTAATTCAGATGAGCAATAGCCTCACCCATAGCAAATGTCATTTGGTGAATATCTAACTCACGTCTAAACAGAACTGGCACTATTTCTCGTGCAGTTGCAGGACTCTGACACGCACTAAGCGTGTCAGCTAAACGATCTTCATGATGTGCATGCAGCTGAGCAATGCGTGGTTTCATCCCTCTAAATGGCTTACCGTGGGATGGCAACACCAAGGTGTCATCAGGCAAAGTTAAGTATTGATCTATCGAGTTGAGATATAGGCCCAATGGATCAGCATCTGGATCTGCATCATACACACTCACATTAGTAGATATGCGTGGCAATAGCATGTCGCCAGAAATCAAAATACCCAGTGCCTTACAAAACAAAGATGCATGTTCTGGAGCGTGCCCGAATCCCATGATGACTTGCCACTCGTGTCCACCAATCAATATCATTTCACCATCCATAATGCGACGATATTGACGCGGTACACCTGGCACCATATTGCTGTAGTAATTTGAACGAGCGCGAATCTTCTCCAAGTCCTCTGGCGCACTTAAACCATGACGCTGGAAGTGATCAGCGGAACCGCCACTCCCAGCCCGGGTCCCAACTGCTGCCCCGCCCTCTTTATGGCTTAGCCACTGTGCAGTTAAATAATCCGTCATGGAAATCCATAAAGGGACATTCCATTTCTCGCACAGCCATTGAGAAAGACCGACATGGTCAGGATGCATATGAGTGACAATCACTCGCAGAACTGGCAACCCCTCTAGCTGAGTGGCAAAGACTTGTTCCCATGCAGATTTGGTTTCATCATTTGCAATGCCACAATCAATAATGGTCCAGCCTTCACGACCATCGAACCTATCTCGTAAAAGCCATAAATTGATATGGTCTAAGGCAAATGGTAGACGCATTCTTAGCCAACGAACACCCGGCACAATCTCTATCGAACTACCGATCTCAGGTACATGATCTGCTAAAGGATAGTTAATTGAACTGTCAGTAATTGCTTGATTTTTAGTATTCATCTATCTCAATCGTTAAAGGCAATCTGAGAGCAAGCAAAGAGTGTGCCCATGCCAAAAAGGGTAGCAAAAATTCCTGTTTTATTTATTTACATCTACGATGAGGCGACCACGAACATTGCCAGCCATTAGCTCGGCAGCATATTTAACAGACTCCTCCAAAGTAATCTCATGAGAGATTTCATCTAGGGTCTTGAGATCGATCAATTTACTTAATTGCTCATATGCTGCAATACGTTTCGCACGTGGAACTGTGACGCTATTAATGCCATACAAAGTCACACCACGCAAAATGAAGGGCGCAACGGTTGATGGAAAATCCATTCCTTGTGCAAGGCCGCAAGCAGCAACTGCTCCATCACTTTTTGTTTGTGCGCAGACATTAGCTAAGGTATGACTGCCAACGCTGTCTACGACAGCAGCCCAACGCTCTTTGGCCAAGGGCTTGCCAGGAGCAGATAAAGCAGCGCGATCAATTACCTCTGATGCACCCAATTTTTTAAGATATTCCGCCTCCGCCATACGACCCGTGCTTGCGACCACCGTAAATCCCAACTTACTCAGCAGACTAATAGCAAAGCTACCCACACCACCAGCCGCCCCAGTCACTAGGACTTCACCATCGCTTGGTACAACTCCATGCTTTTGTAATGCCATAACGCACAGCATTGCCGTGTAGCCTGCTGTGCCAATTGCTAGTGCCTGCTTTGCCGTAAAGCCTTTAGGCAAAGGTATCAGCCAGTCTGCCTTCACACGAGCCTGCTGAGCTAACCCACCCCAGTGACCTTCGCCAACACCCCAACCATTCAGAAGCACCATGTCGCCAACTTTGAAGTCAGGGCTTTTGCTTTCCAAAACCTCCCCAGCAAAATCGATACCTGGAACCATTGGAAAGCTGCGCACTACTGGACCTTTCCCAGTAATAGCCAAACCGTCTTTGTAGTTCAAGGTGGAATAAAGAACCTTAACCCTGACATCACCTTCAGGCAGGCTGGCCTCATCGACCTGAGCGAGCTCTGCACGGTAGCCTTGTTCATCTTTATTTACCAAAATCGCTTTAAACATATATCTTCCTTTTAAAACCAGCATCTTCTCCGCAACAAATGCGTAAAGGGTTTATCCTAACGAGCATTGATGATTATGGAGGTTTCCATGAAAAAAATTCTACTCTTAACCGCACTCACTAGCTTAACTCTAGTCGGTTGCGCTTCAAGCCAAATTAATATGTCTATGGGCAATATGCGCCTCATCAGCTCTAGCGCATCCCCACAAGAGGTGATGGACTTCGCTACTACCACCTGCAAAAATGACTTCTATCAAGGTGCAAGCTTCCTGTCGAAAGCTGGAAAAGAATATCGCTTTAAGTGTGTAAAGGCTGAAGAAAACGAGGTTTTAATCCCCATTCCGGGAACAACAATCACAGCCGAAACATCAGCTGCTAAAAAATAAATAGAATTTATGGCCCCATTCACTTCCCAAGAGCTACGTAAAGGATTTTCATCATTTGCTACTGGGGTCACTGTGATTACCTGCCTAGATGAAAACCAAGCTCATCATGGCATCACCATTAGCTCTTTCAATACCGTTTCACTTGAGCCGCCGTTAATTCTGTGGAGCCTTAAAAAGCATTCGCACCTCATGCCCAACTTTGAAGTTGGGAAAAAACAGTTAATTCATGTGCTAGAGCGATCACAGGAAGCTATGGCCATGCATTTCGCTACAGTTAAAGAAAATCAATTCGATACTATTGCCCATAGAATTGCTGCAAGTGGCCTAACGCAAATTGAGGGATGTGCCGCTTACTTTGAGTGCGAAACCGTTTCAGTTCATACTGGTGGGGATCACAATATTATCGTTGCCAAGGTGCTTAATCTAAAACACAGTCCTGAAAGTCACCCCCTCATTTTTGCTCACAGCAAATTTGTTGGACTCGATTTTTCTGAATAATTTTTTAAGTCAAATTAAAGAAGGTAAGTCATGATGAAACTATGGGGAAGAAAATCTTCCATTAACGTACAAAAAGTCTTGTGGTGCCTTGCAGAACTGGGACTAGAAGAAGGGAAGGATTTTGAGCGTATTGATGCCGGCTTGCAATTTGGGATAAATCGCACCCCAGAATTTCTTAAGTTAAATCCAAATGGCTTAGTACCTACCCTTGAGGATGGTGATATTGTCCTCTGGGAATCCAATACCATCTTGCGTTACCTTGCCAAGCAATATGATCGCTCCAAGCAATTTTCTACAGATATTGCCACTCAATACCAATCTGAAAAATGGATGGACTGGCAATTAGGAACCATGTGGCCCCCATTACGCGTTGCTGTTCTTGGACTCACCCGAGTTCCCGAGCAAGAGCGTGATTACGCTTTGATAAAGAAATCCTACCAAGAGGCAGACTCATTACTGAAGCTGCTAGACCAAGTACTGGCAGTCCACAATTATTGTGCTGGCGACACTTTCCAAATTGGAGACATCCCTTTAGCACTTTGCGTTAGCCGATGGGTGATGTTGCATCAGTCATTTCCAGAACAAACTGGTCCTCGCACCCAACTGAATAATATTGACGCCTGGATGAAGCGTGTAGAAGAAAGCACTCAATACCATGTAGTAGCTGAAAAAGTGCTCAACATACCCAAGTAGCGAACTCATCAATCACTGATTAATCTGATCAAAAAAAAGGGGTGAACTTTGTTCACCCCCTTTTACTTTTTACTTTTTACTTTTCAATCGAGATTACTGCTGCTTAAATTTCTTCTGTTGGTGATCTGCGCCGATGAATAAATACATGGCCGGCACGACAAACAAAGTGAACAAAGTTCCAATTGATAAGCCTGTAAAGATAACAATACCCATCGATTGACGGCCGGCAGCACCAGCTCCGGAGGCGATAACTAAAGGCACTACACCCAAAACCATCGCTGCAGTTGTCATCAAAATTGGGCGTAAACGCACACTACTTGCTTCTACGATCGCATCTAATTTACTGCGTCCTGCCTCTTGCAATTCATTTGCAAACTCAACAATTAAGATGCCATGTTTACTAATCAAGCCCATGAGAGTGACAAGCCCAACCTGGGTGTACACATTTAATGTAGTAAACCCAAGATTAATAAAGATGAGGGCCCCAAACAAAGCAAGTGGCACTGAAACCAAAATCACTATCGGATCACGGAAGCTTTCAAACTGAGCAGCTAATACCAAAAATACAATCAGGATCGCAAAAAACATCGTCACCAGGAAACCGCCAGACTCAGCCATAAATTGACGTGACGGCCCTGCGTAGTCTATCGAAAATCCATTAGGAGCTACCTCTTTTAAGGTCTGACGCATGAATTCTAGTAAATCAGCCTGAGAAATAAATGGCGTACTCACACCCGAGATCGTTGCGGAGTTTAACTGCTGAAAATGATTAATAGATTGCGGCACCACTCTTTGCTTAATACTGGCTATGGTGCGAGCCTGAATCATTTGACCGCTAGGGGTACGAATGTAGTAATCCAAAATCTGATCGGGATTAAGACGATCTACTTGTTTGACCTGGGGAATAACGCGATAGGAGCGCCCAGCTACAGAAAAGTAATTGACAAACCCGCCACCTAAAGCTGCTGATAGAGCGCTACCTACCTGTTGCTGTGTCATGCCTAGTGCTGCTACTTTTTCACGGTCAATCTCTAAGACATCTTGCGGCTTATCAATCTTTAAATCTGAGTCCACAAAGAAAAAATTACCGCTACGACGGGCTTTATCTAATACCGCTTGAGATACTTCATTTAGCAATTCGTATGACTCAGTTGTATTAATGACTACTTGAACTGGTAAACCTTGAGCTCCCGGTAAGGCAGGGAACTGAAAGGCTGCCACTCGTGCACCAGCAATTGAATTCCATTTGCTCTGCATATCTTCTTGGAACTTAGTGGCATTACGGCTACGCTGATCCCAGTCTTTTAACAATACGCCACCAAAGCTACTAGTTGGACTAGTGATCTGAAACATCTGCTCATATTCTGGTTCTGCACTAGAAATTTGGAAGATCTGATCCGCATAGGTCTGCATTTGATTCACAGTGCTATTGGGTGGGCCAGAAGCCTGCATCAACACAATGCCCTGGTCTTCTGTTGGCGCAAGTTCAGCGCGAGCAGTAGCGTAAAGATAGGCTACCCCGCCTAATAGAATCGCGCCCATCACAATAATGACCTGCCAAGTACTCAATAGCTCACGTAGAGTACTTTGATAGCTATGGTGCACCTTATCAAAAATACGGTCGATTTTTTGTACGAATGGTGAGGCTTCTTGCTCTTCCGTAAAGATGCGTGAACACATCATTGGTGAAAGCGTTAATGCAATTAATCCCGATACTGCTACGGCACTGGCCAAGGTAAAGGCAAACTCCGTAAACAGAGCGCCTGTTAGACCGCCTTGAAAACCAATTGGGATATACACCGCAATCAGAACAATGGTCATAGCCAAAATAGGGCCGCCTAACTCGCGCGCGGCAATTAAAGATGCTTCTAAGGGCGACTTACCCTCTTTCATATGTCGGTCGACGTTCTCCACCACAATAATTGCATCATCAACTACCAAACCAATTGCCAACACCAAAGCTAACAAGGTTAATAAATTAATGGAGTAACCTAAAACCTGCATCAAGAAGAATGTGCCGATTAATGACAATGGCATTGCAATTACCGGTACCGCAACAGCACGAGCACTTCCTAAGAACAAGTAAATCACCACAGTAACAATCAGCAATGCCTCTAAGAGGGTTGCTACAACCTCATCAATTGAGGTGGTAATAAACTTAGTGGAGTCGTAAACAATCTTGCCAGACATTCCAGTTGGCAACTGCTTTTGAATATCAGGGACGATAGCCCTTACCCGAGCCGCAACATCCAAGAGGTTGGCTTGAGGAGCTACCTTAATCGCAATGAATACAGATCTCTTGCCACTAAAAGCTACATTGGTGTTGTAGTCCTCAGAACCCATGCTCACCGTAGCTACTTGATCTAAATAAACGAGATTAACGCCATCTTTCTTCACTACTAATTTACGGAATTCATCTAGGGTATGTAAATCCGTTCCGGCAACTAAGTCAACTGCGACCATATCGCCCTTGGTACTTCCAACGGCAGACAGATAGTTATTCGCAGCCAAGGCATTGTAGACATCATCGGCGCCTACACCTAGTCCGGCCATTCTCTCGCGATCGAGCCAGGCACGCAGTGCAAACTTACGGCCACCAGTAATCTCTGCATTTTGGACACCATCTACAGCGTCTAGCTTAGGCTTCACTACCCGTAATAGGTAGTCAGTAATCGCATTGTTTGGAATTTCATCACTGTAAAAGCCCATATACATTGCGGCAGTAGATTGACCTACCTGTACCGTCAGCACAGGTTGCTGAGCTTGTGGTGGCAACTGATTTTTAACAGAGCTAATCTGCGTTTGAATCTGGGTTAATGCCGCGTTAGAGTCATAGTTCAACTTTAAGGTAGCAACAATCGTTGATAGACCACTCACACTCATCGAGGACAAGTAGTCAATACCCTGCGACTGCGCAATTGCTGTCTCTAAAGGCTGTGTAATAAACCCTGCAATCGTCTCAGGATCTGCGCCAAAGTAAGCAGTGGTAATGGTGACAATGGCATTTTGTGTTTGTGGATATTGATTAACTGGCAGAGAGCCAACTGCCTTCAAACCAAAAACCAAAACGAGTGCACTCACTACCAGTGAGAGCACTGGCCTTCTAATAAATAGGTCGGTCCAATTCATCTAGGACTCATTCCTGTGGCTGCGGATTAGGTGAATTCGCTGGTAACACTTTGTTATTCACAATGAGTGGTGTGCCATTCTTTAACTTCAATTGCCCACTAGTAACAACCGTGTCACCTTCTTCAATACCCTTCAAAATAGCCACTTGATCACCACGTGTTGGACCTGTGGTGACGAAGACTTGCTGCGCTTCTAAGCCGGGATTGCCCTTTTTATCTTTTTTACCAGTTGGCTTAGCAATAAATACTGTGGAGCCATAAGGGTTATAAGTCACAGCAGTTTGAGGCAAAGTTAATAACTTCACTTGATCGCCAAGCTTAATATTTACGTTAGCAAACATCCCAGGCAGAATCTTCTTATCTGGATTTGCTAATTGCGCCTCAATCTGAATATTGCGAGTATTGGTGTCCACCTTCGGACTAACAGCGCTAATTTTTCCAGTGAAGCTAGCGTCTTTGAAAGCATCAGTTGTGACAACGATCTCTTGGCCAACTGCAATTTGAGATGCATTACTTTGTGGCAAATTAAAGTCTACAAAAATAGGATCTAAGGTTTGCAGAGTGAGTAGCTTATCTCCAGGATTAACGTATTGACCAGGGTTGATCATCACAATACCCACACGCCCACTAAAAGGCGCTTTCAAATTCTTTTTAGCAACTAGTGCTGTCTGTTGCTCCACTTGAGCTTGCTTAGATGCTGCATCTGCCAAGCTGGTATCAAAGACATTTTTGCTAATTGCCTGTATCGCCAGTTGTTGCTTATCTCGCTCATTAATCACTTTAGCTAAATCAGCTAGCGCTTTTAAAGACTTCAATTGCGCTACATCTGAGGAGTCATTGAGCTTAATAAGCAAATCACCCTCTTTGACATCCATGCCTGATTTGATTGATACCGACTGCACAAGACCACCTAGCTCAGTGCTGAGTTCTACACCCCTGAAAGCGCGCACATTACCCACACTAGATAATTTAGGCTGCCACTCAGAATTGGCTACTACCATTGTTGAAACCGTTGCAGGTGGTAAACCCATGCCAGAAATGAAGTACTTAATCATGGCCGTCTTCAGCTGATTAAATCCAAAAATGAGCCCAAGCAACAGAAAAACGCCACACAACATGATGATCATGCGACGACGCAATGGTGTCATCGCTTGCAACTTGGTATATGCCTTGGTTTTCTTAATGCGCTCGCGCATGCGCACGCCTAAGGACCTTATCTTTCCCCAAAAAGCGATTAACTTTTCTTTGAGCTTCCACTTCTGGGCTGTGGCAAGCGACCAAGCCCAGAAGGCCACTGCGATAGCAGTAACTTTTGCTTTAATTGTTTCCAGAAGTTTCATTTTGATCTTTGTTCGCTATGGCTTTTGGTTGAAAGGCAGGGCCGGTACGATTCCACCAGCCACCACCTAATGCTGCAAATAATGCTGCAGTATCAGCAAAGCGAGTAGCTTGCGCTGATACTGATTTGACTTTAGCAATTTGATACTGATTCTGATAGTACAGAACTGCTAAGTAACTAGCAGTACCTAATTTGTATTGTTGTTGCACCAAATCTAATGTCTCATATGCATAACGTTCAGCATCTGATGCTGATTTCAATGCTTGTGCGCCAGTCTCTAGGGCGCGTAATGAATCAGCCACTTCTTGGAAAGCCTTCAGAACGGTGGCTTGATATTGAAAGACTGCCTGCTCATAGTTTGCAATAGCACCACGACGTTGTGCCAGTAATTGGCCTCCCTGGAAAAGCGGCTGAAAAATCCCGCCAGCTACTGACCATAAAGCCGCATTTGGGCCAAACAGCGAACTACTAGTCAGAGCTGCAGAACCAATTGCACCGGTAATATTAAATTGCGGTAATAAGTTTGCAGTGGCTACCCCAACTAAGGCATTGGTTGATTTCAATTGGGCTTCAGCTGCACGTACATCAGGGCGCTGCCGTACTAAGCTTGACGGAATCGAAAGTGGTAACTTCTCAGGTAACTTTAAGGTACTCAGATTGAACTGAGTAATTGCTGCATTGCTTGGTAATTCACCCACTAGCACCGCTAACTGATTACGAGCAAAAGAAAGATTGCGTTCGTAATTAATTAAATCTACCTCAGAGCTGGATACCAGAGTTCTTTGTGAGGTGACATCCACTTTAGAAACTGTTCCAATTCCTAATTGCCGCTCTGTCACTTCAGCTAAATTTGTTTGGGCTTTTAAAATTTCTTCCGTCGCCTGCATCTGCGCACGTAATGCTGCCTCACGTACTGCTCCCGTAACAATATTGGCCGTTAAGGAGAGATAAGCGCCCTCCAATTGAAACTGAGCAATTTCTGCTCTCGCTCTAGCACTTTCAACTGTCCGCCTAGCACCACCAAAGACATCGAGCTTATATGTCACATTTACAGTAGCATTATATAAATTATAGGTGTCAGAGCCATATGGCAGGCCATAAATAGCTGAAGGCTGTAGCTGACGAGATGCACCCCCATTCAAACCTATTGCCGGAAAGTACTGACCACCGATTTGTGCATTGACGTTTTCTTGACTAGAACGCAGTGCTGCATCTGCAGCGCCAAGTGTAGGATTTTGCTGCAATGCTTTTTTGATCAATGCATCCAACTCTGGAGACTTAAATAATTCCCACCATTGCGCCTCAATATCAGCACCTTCCACAAACTCCTGTGCTGATCCCCCTGGAACACCAGGTGCTGTTGCTAGTTCCTTAGATAACTTAGTCTCGGTATAGCTGGAAGTTTTGGGCGCATCGGGCTGCTTAAAATCTGGGCCAACCGCACATGCAGAGAGGAGCCCCGCACAAATAAGCGGAAGCAAATGTAGTCGCGCAATGCAGAATTCTTTTGAGTAAAACATGAGGTGGTGCAAATATCCTTTTCTACTGCAGTTATTTGACCACACTTTTACAAACAAGTCTGTGTAACGCCTTGATTCTAATGATGAATTTTTTGTACACAGCTCGGCAAAGAAGTCAAATAGAATTTTTACCGCCCCTCGTTTTTAGTGGGCAATTTTTCCAAAGGCACCGGAATTAAAGTCATTTACAGCCTGGGCAATTTCTTCTTTCGTATTCATCACAAAAGGTCCATAACCAACAATAGGCTCATGAATTGGCTCTCCGCTCAGTAACAAGGCAACTGAATCCTCAAGCACATTGATTTCAATATCCCTATCTTCAGTACTGAACATCAGCATTTGTGCGTCTTTAGCCACAATCCCATCGCCAGCTTGAATGGCCCCAGTCAAAACCACCAATGAGGTATTCCAACCCTCCGGCGCGGGTAAAGTTGTGAGGCCTTTTTTCAACTTGAGATCAACTACATTCATAGGCGTAAATGTTCTTGCCGGCCCAGCATGGCCCTCTAACTGACCAGCAATAATACGGGCGACTCCAGCACCATCAATAAGCTCATAAGCAGGGATTTGCTGATCCAAAATGGCTTGATATGCTGGCGCTGTCATTTTCTCTTTGGCAGGTAAGTTGACCCAAAGTTGCACCATGTTTAAAGTCCCACCATTCTTAGCAAACCGTTCCGAATGAAACTCTTCGTGCAGGATTCCCGATCCAGCAGTCATCCACTGCACATCGCCAGGACCAATAACACCACCTTGCCCAGTAGAATCTTTGTGTGCAACCTCGCCCTCATACACAATGGTGACGGTTTCAAATCCACGATGGGGATGCGAGCCAACACCCTTTCGATCAGCAGTTGAGGGGAATTCAGCTGGCCCAGCGTAATCGAGCATTAAAAATGGGCTCATTTGTTTGCCCAGATTTTGATAGAAAAATAAAGTACGCACTGGGAAGCCGTCCCCCACCCAATGCCCCTGATCATTGCCTTGAATGCCGATGACTTTTTTCATAAATTGCTCAATAGCTTGTTTAGATATCCTAACTTACTTGCTTTTACATCAGGATGCAATCACCTTGGAAACTACTCGACCGTAACGCTCTTTGCTAAATTACGTGGCTTATCTACATCCGTACCTAGTGCACAAGCTGTATGGTAAGAAAGTAGTTGCAGAGGAACTACATGCAAAATTGGGGAGAGATTGCCGTAGTTCTCAGGCAAACGAATAACATTGATGCCCTCACTACTAGTGATGTTGCCATCTTGATCAGCAAAGACGTATAGCTTGCCACCACGAGCCTTAACCTCTTGCATATTGGACTTGAGCTTTTCCAATAAAACATCATTTGGTGCAACCGTGACTACCGGCATCTTTTCAGTTACTAAAGCAAGCGGGCCATGCTTGAGCTCTCCTGCTGGGTAGGCCTCTGCATGAATATAAGAAATCTCTTTGAGCTTGAGCGCACCTTCAAGTGCAATCGGGTAATGCATACCACGGCCTAAAAACAAAGCATTTTCACATTTAGAAAATGCATTACTCCAAGCAATAATCTGGGGCTCAAGAGCCAATACTGCATGTAAAGCTTTAGGTAAATGACGCAACTCTCGAAGCAGATCTTTTTCGCGCTTAGCATCGATCCTGCCGGCACGTTTGGCTAATGACACCGCCAATAAATACAATGCGACTAATTGTGTAGTGAATGCTTTGGTAGACGCAACACCAATCTCAGTACCGGCCTTTGTTAAAAAATGCCATTTAGTCTCACGAACCATGGCGCTACTGGCCACATTACAAATTGCTAAAGTGTACTGATGACCCAAAGCTTGGGCATGACGTAAGGCCGCCAATGTATCAGCTGTCTCGCCTGACTGAGATACCACTACCACCAAAGCGTGTGGATTGGGGACCGTAGTGCGATAGCGATACTCACTCGCAATTTCTACTTGAGTAGGAATACCTGCAATATCTTCCAACCAATATTTAGCTACACAAGCAGAGTAATAACTGGTACCACATGCCAAAATCAGTATTTGGTCAAACTTTTTCCAGTCTTCAGGTTCAGCATTGAATAACTCTGGGCCAAAGCTCGCGATGTTAGCCAAAGTGTCGCTAATAGCCCTAGGTTGTTCAAAGATCTCTTTTTGCATGTAATGCTGGTACGGCCCAAGATCAACAGAATCAGCCTGAGCAGGCATCGGCTTTTGTTCTCGTTGAGCAATGTTGCCTGCCTGATCAATTATCTGAACACCATCTGCCTTGAGAATGGCAATATCACCCTCCTCCAAGTACATCATGGAGCGTGCTCTACCGGCTAAAGCTAGTGCATCAGATGCTAAAAAGTTTTCCTGCTCACCTAGCGCTACTACTAGAGGGGAGCCCACGCGGGCACCAATCAAAACATCAGGGCAGTCTTGAGCAATGACTCCAATCGCGTAAGCTCCATGCAAACGCGGCAAAACGGATTTAACAGCACTAACTAAACCCGCATCGTGATGAGATTGATATGCTTGATGAATTAAATGTGCAATGACTTCAGTATCAGTCTCTGAAGTAAATTCATATCCAGCAGACTTTAATTCAATACGAAGTGTTTCATAGTTTTCAATAATGCCGTTGTGAACTACAGCAATTAATCCACCAGAAATATGGGGATGTGCATTTTGGGTATCTGGCTTACCGTGCGTTGCCCAACGAGTGTGAGCAATACCCAAAGTCCCATGAAAATCTTTACCTTGCTCTGCCAATTCAGAAACACGAGCAGTTGTACGTGCACGCTCAATCACATGCTTTGGATCATTACCATCAATCACCGCAAAACCACAAGAATCATAGCCGCGATACTCAAGACGGCGCAACCCTTCAATCAGAACATCAACAATATTTTTACGCGATGCAGCGCCAACAATTCCGCACATTATTTTTTTACCTTCACGGATTTTTTAGCAGTTACTTTTTTAGTTGCCGGACTCTTGTCTTTCTTGACAGGGCGTTCCCATGGTAAAGAAACTTGCTTGGCACGCGATACAGTTAATTGATTTGGCGGGGCATCTTTAGTCAGAGTAGTGCCTGCCCCCAAAGTAGCACCACGACCAACACGAACTGGGGCAACTAATTGAGTATCAGAACCAATAAACACGTCATCTTCAATAATCGTTTGATGCTTGTTCACCCCATCGTAATTGCAGGTAATGGTTCCAGCGCCAATATTGACCCTTGAGCCCACAATAGAATCTCCCACATAAGCCAAATGATTAGCCTTACTGTTTGACGCAATCTGACTGTTCTTCACTTCAACAAAGTTACCAATATGCACATCATTTGCTAAATCAGCACCTGGCCGCAAACGGGCATAAGGTCCAATCAATGAAGCCGCGCCAACTTTTGCTCCATCAATATGACTAAAGGGGTGAATCACTACGTCTTTGCCGATCATGCTATTGCGAATAATGCAATATGGCCCTACTTTTGTGCCAGCAGCTAAAGTGACGCATCCCTCAAATACACAGCCCACATCAATAAAAACATCGGTACCGCACTCAAGTGTTCCACGAATATCAATCCGTGCTGGATCAGCTAAAGACACTCCCGCATCCATCAATAGGTTTGCTTGATTGAGTTGGTGCACGCGCTCTAAGGCTGCTAACTGATCACGACTATTAACTCCAATCGTTTCATATTCTGCATCGGCCTGAGCTGTACGAATCGGCACACCATCTTTGACTGCCATTGCAATCACATCAGTTAAGTAGTATTCACCTTGAGCATTGCTAGCACGCAAAGCCTTTAACCATTTCTTCAGAGAGTTGGTTGGCAAAACCATCATGCCAGTGTTAATTTCTTGAATCCGCTTTTGCTCAGATGTGGCATCTTTTTCTTCAACAATCGCTTTGACTGATCCATCAATATCGCGCACGATACGGCCATAGCCTGTTGGGTCACTTAGATTTTGAGTTAGAAGCGCTAAAGCAGAATCTTGTCCACGAACGCCATCAGCTAATTTGGCTAACTTAGAGAGCGTCTTTTTACTTGTGAGGGGCACATCACCATATAGAACTAAGGTTGGCTCATTCACATCTAGCTTTTGTAGCGCCTGTAATAGCGCATGGCCAGTCCCTTTTTGCTCTGCCTGTAATGCAGTGGTGACCCTAGCAAAATTGGAATCTTGCAAACTGATAGAAGCTAGAAATTCTTTTACGTCTGCAGCGCCATGACCAACCACCACAATAGGGCCAGTGCTTACATTTTTACCTTGTAAGTCCAGGGCAGTCGAGAGAACATACTGTAGAAGCGGTTTCCCTGCCAAGGTTTGAAGAACCTTGGGTAAGGCGGATTTCATCCGCTTTCCCTGCCCAGCAGCCAAAATAACGATGTTCATAAAGAGGGATTATAAGTCCCCTGAATTAGCGTTCCGCACGCTAATTCGTTGATTTCTGTCTCATCAATTGCCTTGTCGCCATCTGATCTGGCTGCAATACCTGACAACTCCGTGGAAATTTCCAGGTTTTTGAAATCAAAGGCTTCGCCATCCATTAAGTGGGAAGGGACGATATGGTGCATTGAGCGAAATAAGTTCTCTACGCGCCCGGGATACTTCTTTTCCCAGTCACGTAGCATTTCTTTCATAGCGCCGCGCTGTAAATTAGGCTGACTGCCACAAAGATTGCAGGGAATGATCGGAAAGTTCATGTCTACTGCATAACGCTCAAGTAGCTTTTCTGGAACATAGGCCAATGGACGAATCACAATATGCTTACCATCGTCTGAGCGTAACTTGGGCGGCATGGCCTTGAGCTTCCCGGCAAAGAACATGTTTAAGAGCATGGTTTCTAAAATATCATCCCGATGATGACCTAATGCAATCTTAGTTGCACCCAACTCATCAGCAACTCGATACAAAATACCCCGTCGCAAACGTGAACATAATCCGCAGGTTGTTTTACCTTCCGGAACTACACGCTTAACAATACTATAGGTATCTTGATTTTCAATATGAAATGAGACGCCTAGCGCAGTTAAATAATTAGGTAATATTTCTGCTGGAAATCCTGGTTGTTTTTGATCTAGATTTACCGCAACAATTTCAAAGTGAATAGGGGCACGCTCACGTAGCTTGAGCAAGATATCTAGCATAGCGTAACTATCTTTGCCGCCTGATAAACAAACCATGACTTTATCGCCATCTTCAATCATGCCAAAGTCACCTATTGCTTGACCAACTAAACGGCATAACTTCTTCTCAAGTTTATTTTCTTCGAAGACGACTTTACGAATATCACCCATAAATTTAAATTCTTTTCACAATGAATTACTTGAGTCCTGCTTCATTCGAAATACTTCGACTCCGACTGAGTGACAATCTGGATACACATCGGGCTTAGCTGTACTCACACGTGCTGCAATGACCTTTGGATGCTGCAACATGGCAGTAACAATGTCATCACAAAAAGTTTCTTGTAAATGGATGTGGCCCTGAGAAGACCTAGCCTTAATGGTTTCGCGCATAAAGTCATAATCAACTACCTCCTCTAATAAGTCTTTAGAGGGCGTATTCATTGCCATGGGAATATATAAATCGACATTCAAAATAACGCGTTGCTCAGCCTTTTTCTCAAAGTCATGAACACCAATATTGATATAGATTTCATAATCTCGCAAAAACAAGCGGCGACAATCAGTTAGTACTGGGTGGGAGAGAATCGCTTGCATAAATTTGTCTTAGCTCTTAAATGAAATTGTGTATTAAAACGCTTAGTTGGTTTTGAACATCACATCCCGCGAGGAGGATAGTAAATGTTGTCCACCATCTACATATAAAGTAGTACCAGTAATCGCATTTGCGCTTGCTAAAAATACTGCGGCCTTAGCAATATCACTTGGGGTCGACGATTTTCCTAAAGGAGTCATTTGATGCGCCTTTGCAAAACCCTCACTCGTTTGGTCTCCTGATACTAATGAGATTCCGGGGGCCAATCCAACTACCCTTAAGTGAGGAGCAAAATCGACTGCCAACAACTCAACAGAGGTTAGTAACGCAGCTTTGGATAAGGTATATGACAAGAAATCAGGATTGAGATTAATTAATTTTTGATCAAGCAATTGAATGACTGAGGCAATCGAAGATCCTGTCTCAGAGTTATCTAGAGATCTCTTTTTACAATAAGCAAACATGTGTTGAGATAACAAAATTGGTGCGGCTAGATTCACTTGCATGTGTTCATGTAAATTCTTTCCACTCAAAGGGGTAGTGGAATTCGCACGATCAAATTCAAAGATCGAGGCGCTGTTTACTAAACAAGCGAGATTTTCAAACTCAGAACTGACTGCCAAAAATAATCGATTGATTTCATCCTCTTGAGTAAGATCGGCCTGAAAAGCTTTCGCTCTGCGCCCTAAGCCTTCAATTTCAGCTACTGTTGCCAGAGCCTCAGACTCTGACTGCCCGAAATGGATCGCTACATCCCAGCCTTGACGAGCAAACTCCAAGGCGATTTCACGACCGAGGCGCTTTGCTGCGCCGGTCACTAAAACTGCTTTATTTTGCAAAGGTGAAGGGTTTGAACTCAAGTTCACTTAAATTCTCTTAGACTAGCGAGCTATGGATATTACCTTGACCAGCGTCGAAACGGCTCATACAGAGCGCCTAAACCAAAAAATATTGGCAGAAATCACCTCCCAAGGCGGTTGGATACCGTTTTCAAGATACATGGAACTGGCCCTCTATGAGCCAGGAATGGGATATTACAGCGCTGGCGCCCACAAATTAGGCGCTGGTGGGGATTTCACTACAGCGCCTGAGCTATCCCCTCTATTTGGCGCTGCCATTGTTTCTACCTTAATACCCATACTGGAAGGGCTACGAAACAAAGGCCTACCTACTCGAATCTTAGAATTTGGGGCTGGAACCGGCAAATTGGCCGAATCTATTCTGACTCGCCTTCATGAGCTCGAGATCCCCTTAGATCATTACGACGTGATTGAGATCTCGCCTGATTTGGCCCAAAGACAAGAGCAGCGCATGCAAGGGCTCGTTCAATCTCTCAATACCTCTACTAAATGCACTTGGCTCAGTTCTGTGCCAAATCATTTCCAGGGAATCATTCTGGCAAACGAAGTGATTGATGCCATTCCTTGTGAAGCCATCATTTATCAAAATGGATTCTGGTACTGGTATGGCGTAACAATGATTGATGGCAAACTAAATTGGCAGATAGGCAAGCCAGTTGAGCAATCCTTACTACCCCAATCCCTTCTCACCGGAGATTTTTCAGAAGGATATATCACCGAATTGCATCCCCAAGCAAATGCTTGGATGCATCATGTAGCAGGTCAAATGGATCTTGGCTTATTTTTAGCTTTTGATTACGGATTTCCAGAAGCTGAGTATTACCACGCACAACGCCTAGAGGGTACTCTCATGGCACATCACAGGCACCATGCTATTCAAGATCCATTTCATCTGCCAGGACTTTGTGACTTAACTACGCATGTTCAATGGTCGCAAATCGCTCGCAGTGCAATCGCACAAAACGTCGATGATGTCTATCTTAGTAATCAAGCTAGTTACTTACTAGATGCTGGCATTGGTCAAATTGCATTGGAAGTGAGCGACCCCAGTCATCCAGAAACTTTCTTACCCATTTCGAATGCACTTCAAAAACTTCTATCTGAAGCAGAAATGGGCGAACTATTTAAAGTGTTTGCTTTTTCAAAGAAATTAAATACCGTATTACCAGGCCAAACTCTAGAAGACTTACCTGGCTTGAGAGGCAGAAATCGTCTCTAAGCTAGGTATTTAGTACAGAGGCAATTGCCGACAGTCTGGCAGTATCGACTGCGCTACGAATGCACTCGCCGTTAGACCGATCTTGAGCGGGAATACTCTCAATAATATTGGCGGTATTAAGTGATTGGGCTTTTTGTAATGCTAAAGTTAAATCGCTCACATCAAATTGAATACGTTTTGCTAAATCTAGCAAAGCATGAGCGCGCTCAGGTTTGCGCCAAACATCTGCGCGATTAAACCAAGTCAATACATCTACTACGAGATAGGATTTACTTGTTGAATTGCTGCTGGCAGCAATGAGTTGATAGAGCTCGCAAAAAATTTCACTGAAATCCCTCACCTCGTGAGGCATGCGAATAGTCTGTGCCCAAGAGCGAATTTCACTTGCACTCAAATGCATGAGGGTAACTGCACAACGATCCTCTAAGCGAGCATCAGAAGCATGCAGATGGTCAATCAATTCTTTGCGGAATTCATCTTTAGATATACTAATCGCCAATGGTGTCGGGAGTAGAACATTTACTGCTCCAGAATCTAACAGCACTTGGAACATATGCATTGGATTACTAGCTGTCAGACCCTTTGCCAGTTCTTGCCAAATTCTTTCTGGAGAAAGGGCTGCCAACTCATCGGAACGAACAATAGCCTGTAAGGCTGCCATCGTCTCAGGGGCCACCATGAAATTGGGAAAGCGCGCAGCAAACCGAGCAATACGCAGGAGACGCAAGGGGTCCTCAGCAAATGCATCAGATACATGACGAAAAACCCTAGCGGCTAAATCTTGTTGGCCATTGAATGGGTCCAAAATAGGACCGACCCATTGGCCATCTTCTCTTACCTCTTGAGCCATCGCGTTGATCGTTAAATCACGTCGCTCCAAATCTTGCTCTAGCGTGACCGAAGGGTCGGCATGAAACATAAACCCTTTATAACCTTTGCCTGTTTTTCGCTCAGTCCGAGCTAAAGCATATTCAGCTTGAGTACTAGGGTGCAAGAAGACAGGAAAGTCTTTACCAACCGGGCGAAATCCTTGGGCTAGCATTTCATCTACGCTAGAACCCACCACGACATAATCAATATCATGCACTGGTAAACCCATGAGGGTATCCCGAATAGCACCACCCACTGCGTAGATTTTCATGAACTTATTTCATGCCTTCCAAAGTACGGCGACTAATCCCAAATACTTTAGTTAATGCATCTACCCCATTTAACGACAAGATATTAGGAACGCTCATAGATGCGATATTGTCTCGAGACATCAAGGTTGGTACAGGTAAAAATTCAAATGCGAGCGCTTGTAAATAACCGACAAAGCCAGGGACCGGGATGATGACACATTGTGTCTTGGCCTTACGAGCCGCAAACTCCACAATCTCCTTCATTGTGTAGATCGTTGGCCCCACTAAATCATAAGACTGGTAAATAGTGGATGGCATTTTTAGTGCCTTTGTAAAAGCAGTTGCGACATCATCTACGCTCACTGGCTGAAATTTTGCATCAGAGTGAGCCAAAGGCATCGCTGGAAATAATTTTGTCAACTTAGCAAACAAGTTAATAAACTGATCTTGAGCCCCAAAAATGACAGATGGTCTAAAAATAGTCCATGCTAAATTACTTTCTTTTACAAGCTCCTCGCCAGCACCTTTGCTACGCTGATACATAGAAGGCCCACGAGAATCAGCTCCCAAAGCGCTCATATGCAAATATCGCTTGAGTCCATTCATTTGCATAGCAGTAATAATGTTTTGCGGAAGCTGAACATGTGCCGCCTTAAACACTTTGCCATACGGTACTGCTGGCTTGTCATGCAAAACTCCAACTAGATTGATGACTGCACCATTTGGCTTAATCCGTGAGCACAAGTCTTGGAGCGTATCAAACTCGTGAACATCAGCATCCTCTAAATGGACCTTAGGCAACATCCGTAATTCACGTGCTGCTGCTAAATGTCGAGTGGGCAATAGAACAGAGTACCCCTCTGCCTGAAGTTGGGCAGCGAGCACTCGCCCCACAAAACCATTTCCACCAATTAATAAAATATCGTATTTCATACTGCTCCCATTTTTAGAAATGCTATGGCAATTCAGAAGGATTTGCTGCTTTGGGAGCAATCACCCCCAGACGCTGTTTTAATGACTGCGTTTGTCCATGCATGACTGATGAATAGTAGGTTGCATTAGCCAGTACATTTTTTACATAAGTTCGAGTCTCATGAAATGGGATCGTTTCTGCAAAAATGGCACCTTCGGTTGGACTAGTGAGTTTTTCACGCCAAGCCTTGGAGCGAGACGGGCCAGCGTTATAGGCCGCTGATGCCAAAACCCAAGAACCATCCAGATCAACCAAAACCATATTTAAGTAATTACTGCCCAAGGTTAAGTTAGTGTTCGTATCAGTCAACTTGTCATTGGTATACGAGGTCATCCCAATTTTTTTAGCCACATATTTTGCGGTATTTGGCATTACCTGCATTAAACCTGAGGCGCCAACAGAAGAAGAGGCATTCATAATGAAGCGAGATTCCTGACGGATTAAGCCGTAAGTCCATGCCAAGTTCAAATCGATTTGTTTTGCAATCGGAGAGAGCTCTTCACGAAAAGGAGTGGGATAGCGCAAACTAAAGTCATGCTCTTGCTTAGTGCGGTCTGCAGTATTCACAACCCGGTCATACAAACTAATTTTCTTGGCATATTCAGCAGCAGCTAGCAACTGCTTATCACTCATATTGCGCAATTCCCAATTCCACTCACGGTTACCTTCAAAGCGCAAATTCATGGCATACAGGCGTTCGCCTCGATTAAATCCCTTGCGGTTAGCCATGGATTCAATCTCTTGATCACTCACCTTGGTTCGAGCAGGAGCCTGGTTAGATTTACCTAAATCTTCTCTTGCGAGTTGTCCATAAAAATTGAACTGTTCAGCAACTAATTCGAGATTTTCACGGGCCTTGTCATTTTGACCATCAGCCTTTAATGCACGCGCATACCAATATGTCCAAGCTGGATCTTTACTCCGCACTGCAGGATTCATACCTTCAATCGCATTCTTTACTAAGTTCCAATCTTTTGCGCGCAAGCCAGCGCGCACTTTCCACTCTTGACCCTCAGTTGAGAGTAGCTCGTTGTAACCGAGATCTTGTTGGAATCGATAAGCATCATCAGCTTTAGGGTCTAGTTTCTTGGCCAAAAATTGACCGATCACACCCCAAGCTACTGCTTGATTTTCTTTGCTATATCGCGAAGCGTTTTGAGAAAAATCTCTAAATGCTTTATTGGGATCTGATTTGGCTGCCTTTACAACATCAGCAATTGGATCTTCTCCGCCAATGCGGCGTGACATCGTTTCAAACCCCATCTCACTAGCTGCACGGCCTAAGGCTTTTGCCTCACTAGGCGTCACTCCACCAGCTCCTACCAAAAGAGGAATTAGCTCTTGGCAAGCCTGACCAAAAAAACGCGGGTCCAATAAAATTGCTCGGGCATCTATTGCCAACTTAGTTGGGTTATCACCTTGCGCAAGCTTCGACTGTATTGCATAGCATTTAACCTGAGTATCGTCATCTAAGACAAACTTTGGATACTCAGCATCAAAACGAGACCAATCTTTGCGCTTACCCAATACGAGCAACCAATCATTACGCATACGATCAGCTAAAGCAGCTCCCTCATGCTGATTTAAAAAAGCAATCACTTGTGCGTCAGCATTGGTATCGGCACGCGCATTACCAGCACTATCAAACATCTGCGGTTTAATCCGAAAATAAGCCACATAATCATCGAATGGATAATTCGCCAGATTAGAGGCTAAAGTCTGTGCTCGCGCAGCATCATTCCTTTTAGCAGCTTCACGTAATTCAATAAAAGTACGATCGCCCTCGGTCATCTCAAAAGCGGATGTCCTACTTTCTTTTTGGGAGGTAGACTTCTTCGATTTTTCTGCAGAAATGCTAGGCGTAGATATAAAGAGGGCGAGCAACAGCATTCCCCCGAGAGCGCACTGATACGTTCTTGCTACCCTAAACTTCATTTTCACCGTCTAGTCCTATCGATTTAATATATCTCTTAATTTTCGCCTGATAATGGCTGATATGCACGGCAAATCTCCAAAAACTCTAAGACAAGACTTGCTAGCCCAAAGACAACAATTTGCGGCTAGCGCAGAATATTTGGCTGCTAAAGGCGCTCTGCTGGCTAATCTGGTTCAATTTCTTGCCGACTTCCAAGATCAGGTTTGCAATGTTGCACTCTATTACCCCATACGCGATGAAATTGATTTGCGCCCCACGCTCCTAGATTGGGCCAAAGAAAGTCCCAACAAAACCCTGTCTCTTCCCTTTACGCGTGCCGATAAGGGCCTGGATTTTTATGCCTGGCAAGAAGGAGATCTGCTTATACCGAGCCAACACGGCATCGCTGAACCAGACCCCAATAATCCACGTAGACCCCTTAAGATTCCAGACTGCATTTTGATTCCCTGTGTAGGGTGGTCAAAATCAGGCGATAGTGCAATAAAACCATACTGGCGCCTAGGATATGGCGGAGGCTACTTTGACCGAACCTTGGCCAGACTAAGACAAACGAAGCCAGAGCTTCTTTGCATTGGAATAGGTTTTGATTGGCAAAAGCTCAATAGTGATCAATGGGAGCCCCAAACACATGACGAGCCCTTGAATTTACTGCTGACAGAAACTGGCTTGCACTCTTAACTGCTGATTACTTCGTTAAATCCAAATTATCAGCAATAGCCAGAACCGCATCAGCCTGATTTAAGGAGTAGAAATGCAAACCAGGTGCCCCAGCTGTTAAGAGCTGATCACATAGATCGGTGACTACTTGTTCGCCAAATGCACGAATCGAGGCGATGTCATCCCCATAAGACTGCAAGCGCAAACGAATCCAGCGGGGAATCTCTGCCCCACATGTATCTGAGAATCTCAATAACTGAGTACTGTTGGTAATAGGCATAATTCCTGCAATGACTGGCTGAGTAACGCCTAAGTCATAAGCTTCATCAACAAAACGAAAATAGGCATCACTGTTGTAAAAATATTGGGTCACTGCAGAGTTAGCGCCGGCCTTCATTTTTTGCACAAAGAAATCAACATCGCTAGCAGGAGATTTGGCCTGTGGATGTGTCTCTGGATAAGCGGCGACATCGATGTGAAACCAGTCACCTGTTTCTGCGCGAATAAATTCGACCAACTCATTGGCATGATGAAACTCGCCATACTGACCCATGCCCGATGGTAAGTCGCCACGCAAAGCCACGATTCTTTTAACGCCTAGAGCTTGATATTGCTTGAGCATCTCGCGCACGCTTTCACGTGAACTACCAACACATGACAAATGCGGAGCAACCGCTGCACCGGCAGCATGAATATCACTCACCACTTTTAATGTGCCAGATTGGGTAGAGCCACCGGCACCAAAAGTCACAGAATAAAACGCGGGCTTGAGGGTTTGACTCAAACGCTCGCGTACGAGATGCAACTTATTCTCACCCTCAGGTGTTTTTGGGGGGAAGAATTCGACGCTTAATTCCATGATCTTGGGCCTGTATCTCTATTTCTCTATTGAACAATGTCTATCAAGGAGCAGCTTAATAACGATAATGATCTGCCTTGTAAGGGCCTTCCTTGGTAACGCCAATATAAGAAGCTTGTTGATCAGACAATACAGTCAATTCTGCGTTGAGTGTCTTTAACTGCAGACGAGCTACTTTCTCATCCAAGTGCTTAGGTAAGGTGTAAACACCTACTGGATATTTGTCTGTACCAACCGCATTCCACAATTCGATCTGTGCAATGACCTGATTGGCAAAGGAAGAACTCATGACATACGAAGGATGCCCTGTGCCACAGCCTAAATTTACCAAGCGGCCTTTAGCCAAAATGATGATGCGCTTCTCAGGCATACCATTGGCAGCCGGGAAAATGACGTGGTCAACTTGTGGCTTTATTTCTTCCCACTTGTACTTTTCAATTCCAGCAACATCAATCTCATTATCAAAGTGACCAATATTACAAACGATG
The DNA here is from genome assembly GCA_041307885.1 of Burkholderiales bacterium. Classification (GTDB taxonomy): domain Bacteria; phylum Pseudomonadota; class Gammaproteobacteria; order Burkholderiales; family Burkholderiaceae; genus Polynucleobacter. The sequence continues at coordinate 43,567 of JBFZCO010000062.1, forward strand.
GCTTGATTTTTCATCTTTACCATATGGTCATGCGTAATCACGTGGTAGTTGCCTGTTGCAGAAACAAAGATATCTGCTTTGTCAGCAGCGTAATCCATCGTTACAACACGATAACCTTCCATCGCAGCTTGCAATGCACAAATTGGGTCTACTTCAGTTACCCAAACTTGAGCAGATAAAGCACGCAGAGCTTGCGCAGAACCTTTGCCCACATCGCCATAACCACAAACGACAGCAACTTTACCAGCCACCATGACATCAGTCGCACGCTTGATCGCATCAACCAAAGACTCACGGCAACCATACAGGTTATCGAATTTACTCTTAGTAACAGAGTCATTCACATTAATAGCCGGGAATTTCAACTCACCTTTAGCAAACATCTGATACAAACGATGCACACCAGTAGTCGTTTCTTCAGTAACACCCTTCACTTTTTCTAAGCGTGTGGAATACCAAGTTGGATCTTTGGCCAATTTATTTTTAATGGCCGAAAAAAGAATGGTTTCTTCTTCGCTAGTCGGGTGATTTAAGCAAGCTTGATCCTTCTCAGCACGCGCACCGAGGTGTAATAGCAAAGTGGCATCTCCACCATCATCCAAAATCATATTAGTAAAGCCACCATCAGCCCACTCAAAAATACGGTGGGTGTAATCCCAATATTGTTCAAGAGTTTCGCCCTTGATCGCAAATACTGGTGTGCCATTTGCAGCAATCGCAGCAGCAGCGTGATCTTGTGTAGAAAAAATATTGCAGGAGGCCCACTGCACTTCGGCACCAAGCGCTTCTAGTGTCTCAATCAGCACAGCCGTTTGAATGGTCATGTGTAATGAACCAGTGATGCGTGCACCACGCAATGGTTGTTGAGCTGCGAATTCATCACGAATGGCAATGAGACCAGGCATCTCAGTTTCAGCAATCGCGATTTCTTTACGGCCGAAGTCCGCTAATGTGATGTCAGCAATTGCACAACGAGTCGCAACAAAGTTATTTAAATCAGAAACGGTATTCATCAATGCTCCAGCTAAATACAATCCAATGCCGGAGTAGAAACTCGCTAGCCATTGAATCATGGGTTAGCGAGCGCGGTTGCAATTAGTCAATTTCGTTTAGAAATTCACTCCCTTCAAGCCTGGGGAAATGCTGGGTTTCAGCATTCCTTGCAACGCTCCTTGAAGGTATGGCGAAATTGTAATCAATTTCGCCATATTTGGCTTCAATACAACAAGATACTGTCGATTCTCTGCGTGGAAAGCAGATTACAGACCAGCTGCTGCGCGCAAGGCAGGCGCCTTATCGCATTGCTCCCATGTAAATTCTAGTTCCTCGCGACCAAAGTGGCCATAAGCAGCAGTTTTACGATAGATTGGACGCAACAGGTTCAACATCTTCACAATCCCTTTTGGGCGCAAGTCGAAGTGCTCGGAAACTAATTGAGCAATCTTCTCATCAGAGATCTTGCCTGTTCCAAAAGTGCTCACCATGACAGAGGTGGGCTTTGCTACACCAATTGCATAGGAAATCTGAATTAAGCACTTACTTGCTAAACCAGCGGCAACCACATTCTTCGCCACATAACGGCCGGCATAGGCTGCAGAGCGGTCAACCTTAGATGGATCTTTACCAGAAAAAGCGCCGCCACCGTGGGGTGCTGCGCCACCGTAGGTATCCACAATAATCTTACGGCCAGTTAAACCACAGTCACCTTGTGGACCGCCGATTACGAAACGACCTGTTGGGTTTACCAAAAAGTTAATTGCGCCTTTGATTAAATGCTTAGGCAGTACGGGTTTAATAATTTCTTCAATCACTGCTTCGCGCAAATTTTCCAATGAAATATCTTCATCATGCTGCGTAGAAAGGACAACGGTATCAATTGAATCTGGCTTGCCATCGACATAGCGCAATGTCACTTGTGACTTCGCATCTGGACGCAACCAATTTAAACGTCCATCACGGCGTAATTGAGATTGACGCTCTACTAAGCGATGTGAAAGATGGATAGGTAGTGGCATGAGCTCTGCGGTCTCATCACAAGCATATCCAAACATCAGACCTTGGTCACCAGCCCCCTGATCTAGGCCGTCGTCATGCGCTTTATCAACGCCTTGAGCGATATCTGGGCTTTGCTTGTCATAGGCAACTAATACAGCACAACCCTTGTAGTCAATGCCATAAGCTGTGTTGTCATAACCAATTTCACGTAAAGTATTGCGCGCTACTTGAATGTAGTCGACATTGGCATTGGTAGTGATCTCACCAGCCAAAACTACCAGGCCAGTGTTACATAAAGTTTCCGCTGCAACACGTGCTGTTGGGTCTTGGGCCAAGATGGCATCCAAGATGGAATCAGAAATTTGATCTGCTACTTTGTCAGGATGCCCTTCAGAAACGGACTCTGAGGTGAAGAAGTAATCGTTTGCCATTGCTATTCCTTAAGTAAATTGACACATCTCTACGACAACTCGACGTGCCAGGAACTTCAACGGCGACGCTTTAGCAGAATTTCTTGAATCGCCCTGCAAGTTGTCTTAACTCGGCGATGACTAATTTTATCTGAAAAGCCTCAATCCACCAAAACCAAATCAAATTTGGCCCTTGGCTCAGCATTGAATATCATTAAGGGGTGCGAAAACCCCTTTTAAAACTAAGTCTTAATGTAATTGCTGCACTTCCCTTGACAGTAGCTCAGGTGATTGGAGCAGCCCTGGGCATTTTGGCCTATGTGGGCTCTAAACAATACCGCACTCTTTTTCGCCCTCGATATGAGTCCGTTACAACTGTTAAAAAACTCCCTTTTAAATTATGGGAGGCAATTAGAGCCTCAGGAATGTTGTTTTCAGACAGTTTATGGATTTGGCGCAACCCCCAAAAAGCACTGGAACTAGTTGAGGTACAGAACTGGGATGTGGTTGAGGCCGCCATTGGTGAGGGGCATGGCTTGGTCATGCTGACACCCCATTTAGGTGGTTTTGAAATCATCCCACGCGTTTTAGCGCAGCATTTTCCAGCAACGATCCTCTATCGCCCTTCGCGCCAGGCATGGCTCAATGAGGTTGTTGAGGAAGGTCGCGCTTACCCCAATATGCACTTCGTTCCCACCAACCTCAATGGCGTTCGACAAATGACCCGCGCCCTGACCCGTGGTGAGGCAATTGGCATCCTTCCAGATCAAGTACCTAGCGGTGGTGAAGGGGTTTGGGTACCCTTCTTTGGTCGGCCAGCTTATACAACCCCACTACCCGGCCGTTTAGCCAATCGTAATAACACTCCCGTTGTCATGTTTACCGCTAAACGCAAAGGCCTAGGAAAAGGGTGGCTGATGCAAGCAACACGCTTAAAGCCACTATCCGAGGATGCCACTTTGGGGGCCTGCGAACTCAATGTCGCTATTGAAAATGCAGTGTTGGTGGCTCCCGAACAATTCATCTGGTCATATAACCGCTACAAGCATCCGGCTGGTGCAGAATTGCCCCCAAGTAATTAGTTAATAAATTTATAATTTATTGAAGATGACTTGGTTAGAAAACGGATTTAATTTTCTTGCGCTAAATCTATTGCGCCTATTTGCATTTTTGCCTTACTCCATCACAGTCTGGGTTGGCTATGGTCTGGGCTGGCTTGCTGCTCATATTCCAAGCGATCGCGCAAAAGTAGTCAAAACCAATTTACGCCTGTGCTTCCCTCAGCTCAGCGATCAAGAAATTGACGCTCTAGCTATCGAGCATTGGAAATTATTTGGGCGCAGCGTAATCGAAAGAAGTCGCATTTGGCTTGGAAGCGGCAAACAAATTACCGATATTGTCACAATCAATTCTGCTATTACCTTAGGTGATCGCAAACCACGCTTGCTGATCAACCCGCACTTTGTTGGACTTGAGGGCGGATTTATGGCGCTATCCGTATTAGCAAGTCAACATGATTGGCCTCGTGGTGCCGGACTTTATCAAAATATGAAGAATCCATTTTTTAATCAAAAAATGATTGAATGGCGAAATCGTTTTGGCGGAAAATCTATCGAAAGACAAAGTCGCCTGCGAGATTTGATTCGTGAAATTCAGACGGGCAATTTTATTTTTATTGCCCCAGATATTGACCTTGGCCCCCGTGACTCGATCTTTGTGCCATTTTTTGGAATTCAAACTAATACGATTACTTCGGTCTCTCGACTTGCCCGCTTAAGCGGCGCAGAAGTATGTTTGATGACTACCACCTTAAATCCAGATCGTAAGGCTTACACCTGCAACATTAGTGAACCCATTCCGAACTTTCCAACTGATGATGTTCAGGCAGATACTGCACGCCTTAACAAATATATTGAAGATCTTGTTCGTGAAAGGCCAGCGGAGTACTATTGGGTTCATAAGCGCTTTAAGCATCGGCCGCCTGGCGAAGCCACACTCTATAACTAATTGGAAAATTCTTTGAGTACTCATTTAACTCAAGCTAAACGCAAATTGCGCTTCACCAAAATGCATGGTGCTGGTAACGATTTCATTGTGCTCAACGGTATTGATCAAGACCTTACCAATATTACCCGCGAGCAATGGCAAAGATTGGCACATCGTCAATTTGGTATTGGTGCGGATCAAATTCTATTGGTGGAAAAAGCTACGCGCCCTGATGCAGATTTTCGTTATCGTATTTTTAATGCTGACGGTGGCGAGGTTGAGCAGTGCGGCAATGGATCACGTTGCTTTGTTCGCTTTGTTCTTGATCAAGGCTTATCCAATAAAAATCCATTGCGGGTAGAAGTTGCTCACACTATTCTCACCCTGAAGTCTCATGAAGATAGTCAGGTAGAGGTTGACATGGGCGCCCCTATTTTTGAACCTGCTCTAATTCCCTTTAATCCTGAAGGGTTGGCATGCTTACAAGAGTTTCACGAGACGCTCTATGCTCTTTCGTTAAATGCACCCGCAGATCATGGTGATTGGGTTGGCGTGTTATCCATGGGCAATCCTCATGCAGTGCAATTGGTAATGGATGTAGATAGCGCTCCTGTTCCAGAGGAAGGTCCAGCTATAGAAAATCATCCTGCTTTCCCAAAAAGAGTGAATGCCGGGTATATGCAAGCAGTCAATCGCAATGAAATTAAATTGCGGGTATACGAACGCGGGGCTGGAGAAACATTGGCTTGCGGCACAGGTGCATGCGCCGCTGTGGTCTCAGGCATTCGCAGAGCTCTTCTAGACTCCCCCGTCACAGTCCATACTCGCGGGGGTGATTTGTTAATTAGCTGGGGTGGCATCATCAATGATGTAGTGCAACCAGTGATCATGACAGGCCCAGCAATTACCGTATTTGAAGGTGAAACTACGATCTAAAGGCAATACTGCTCTTGGGATTAAACTCCGTATTTCTCCCGGTAAGCTTTTACTGCTGGCAAATAACGAGTGAGTTCAGCATCACTAGATGCCGTCAAGAAAGCCATTAAATCCCTCAGGCTGGCAATAGCAATTACAGGCAAACCAAACTCTTGCTCAACCGCTTGGACTGCTGACTTATCACCAATATCCGTTGCGTTGCCTGATCTCTCCATACGATCTAATGCGATTAATACAGCGGCCGGCTGTGCCCCTGCTGCACGAATTAAGGCCACAGACTCTCGGACTGAGGTCCCAGCTGAGATCACATCATCAATAATGACCACCTTACCCTGAACAGGGGCACCTACTAAAGAGCCGCCCTCACCATGATCTTTTGCTTCCTTGCGGTTATAGGCATAAGGGACATTTCGGCCTGACTGGGCAAGTGCAATTGCAGTTGCTGCTGCCAAAGTAATCCCTTTATAGGCGGGGCCATAAAGCATGTCGTACTCTAGGCCAGACTCCTCTAATGCATTTGCGTAATAACGACCTAAGGCACTTAAACGAGCCCCATCGTTAAATCCACCTGCATTAAAGAAATAAGGGGAAAGGCGCCCAGCTTTAGTTTTAAACTCCCCAAATGACAAAACATTTGCCTCTAGGGCAAAACGAATAAAGTTATCTTGATTAGAATTTTTTGAGTTCATAGGCCTCCATGTTACGCATCATTTCCGCCAATCTCAACGGCATTCGCTCTGCAATCAAAAAAGGCTTTATGCCATGGGTCACCAAACAAAGGGCAGATTTTGTTTGTATGCAGGAACTCAAAGCCCAGCAAGATGATTTAGAGGATGCCGTTCTGAACCCAGATGGACTCCATGGCTTCTTTCATCATGCCGAGAAAAAAGGCTACAGCGGCTGTGGTATTTATACCCCGCATAAGCCAGATGAGGTGATCTATGGCTATGGCAATGAAGAGTTTGATGCTGAAGGCAGATATGTTGAGGCAAGATTCAAAAAACTCTCAGTGATCTCGGTTTACATGCCATCTGGCTCTAGCTCGCCCGAAAGACAGGAAGCAAAGTATCGCTATTTGGATTCATTTTTGCCCCATTTAGTAGAGTTGAAAAAATCCGGTCGTGAAATTGTGCTTTGTGGGGATGTCAATATTGCCCATCATGAAATCGATCTGAAGAACTGGAAGGGTAATCTAAAAAACTCCGGATTTTTACCACAAGAGCGTGCTTGGCTCACCAATCTATTTGGCAAAGTGGGCTATGTAGATGTCTATCGAAAACTAGAGCCAGAGGCAACAGATGCTTGTTACACATGGTGGAGTAATCGTGGCCAAGCCTATGCAAAGAATGTTGGCTGGCGTATTGACTATCACATTACAACTCCAGGAATTGCTGCTAGCGCGAAACGAGCAACCGTCTATAAAGATGAGCGCTTCTCAGATCATGCACCCCTAACCGTAGATTACGACTGGTCTATTTAGGAACTTGTGAGTCGTGCTTTTTCAATTGCACCACCTTAAAGTGAATGGTAAGCCAAATCAGAATCAAGACAGGCGCACCAATAATTGCGGTAGTTACAAAGAATGCTTGATAACCAAAGGTATCTACAAATACGCCTGAGAATCCAGCCAGCCATTTAGGTAAGAGCAACATCATTGAACTAAATAGGGCGTACTGCGTTGCTGAATACTGAATATTTGTCAGCGAGGATAGAAAAGCAATAAAGGCTGCAGTGGCAATACCCGAGCTGAGATTATCAGCAGAAATGACCCATACCAAGCCATTTAAATCATGCCCTTGAGTAGCCAACCAAGCAAATAACAAATTACTTACAGCTGACAGAATTGCGCCTAAGAACAAAATACGCATGACACCAAATCGTAAAGTAAGAACCCCGCCAACAAATGCGCCAACTAAGGTCATTACCACTCCAAATACTTTACTAACCGCAGCGACCTCGTCTTTGGTGTAGCCCATATCGACATAAAACGGATTGGCCATAATACCCATCACAACATCACTAATACGATAGATGGCAATCAAAGACAAAATGAGAATGGCATGCCAGCCATATCGTTTAATGAAGTCAGCGAATGGCTCAATCAAAGTTTGGTGAAGCCAGGCCTTCGCATCGCGCGCTTTAGCTAGCTCAACACGGACTGGCTCTTTACTAAACAAAGTAGTGATCACGCCTACGCTAATTGAAAGTGCCATACAGAGATAAGCAAACTGCCAAGCACTGGCATCGTAGCCTGAACTGCCAATTTCAGCGCGGGCTGCTAACCACAACACACCTGCGCCGGACCAAATTAAAGCGAGTCGATAACCCGTCTGATAAGTGGCTGCTAAGGCAGCCTGATGGTCGCTATCTGCCGACTCAATACGAAACGCATCTAAAGCAATATCTTGCGTCGCAGAACCAAAAGCAACCAATAGGGCACACCAAACAATGGGGGTCAGTTGCACCTGAGGATCAATACTGGCCATACCTACTAAACCAACAATGATCAATAATTGCGCGAATAACAACCAACTGCGTCTTCTACCAAAAAAATTGGTGAGGATAGGAATAGGTAGTCGATCAACCAAAGGAGCCCACATCCATTTAAACGCATAGATCAGCCCAACCCAAGTGAGATAGCCAATGGTGCTACGATCTATTCCCGCCTCTCTCAACCAAAAGCTAAGAGTGCCTAAGATAAGTAAGAGCGGTAAACCTGCGGAGAAGCCTAAAAAGAGCATTCGCAGGCAAGGCCATTCGAGATAAACCCGAAAATCTTTTAGCCAGGAACCAGCAGAACTAAGCACGACGTACGCGGAATAGCGCTAAGCTTCCAAAAAGATTAGGCATTAATGTGACCTGACGGCCTTCATGCAAGATACATTGATCCACAATCTTGAGACCCAAGCTTGAGGCCAATTTTTCAAAATCAGCTACTGTCAGCACTCGCACGTTAGGCGTGTTGTACCACTGATAAGGCAAGCTTTTAGAAACCGGCATGCGCCCAAAGCTCACTGACAAGCGATGAGACCAATGACCAAAATTAGGGAATGAAACGATAGATTCTTTTCCCACACGAACAACTTCTCGCAAAATCTTTTCAGTTTCATGAATAGTTTGTAAAGTCTGCGACAAAACTACCGTATCAAAGCTCTCGTTTTCAAAAAGAGCTAAACCACCCTCAAGATTCTGCTGAATAACATTAAGGCCTTTTTGCACGCAAGCGAGCACACGGGCATCATCAATCTCAACGCCATAAGCGTGAACTGGCTTTTGTTTTTGTAAATACTCCAAAAAACTACCGTCACCGCAACCAAGGTCAAGCACTTGGGCATGAGGAGAAATCCAATTCGCAATCGCGGTAAAGTCTGCGCGCATCATGATTGCGCCTCCAACATCTGCTCAAAGTAAGCACGAATTAAATTGTGGTACCGAGGATCGTCTAATAAAAAAGCGTCATGCCCATGGGGCGCATCAATTTCTGCATAACTGACCTCGCTCTTATTACTAAGCAGTGATTGCACAATCTCACGACTGCGGTTTGGCGGAAAACGCCAATCAGTAGAAAAACTCACTACCAAGAACTTTGCTTGCACTTCGGACAAGGCACGATTTAAGCTTCCTTCATAACGACGCGAAGGATCGAAATAATCTAGCGCTCTAGTAATGAGTAGATAGGTGTTCGCATCAAAATACGTCGAGAACTTATCGCCTTGATGACGCAGGTAACTTTCAACCTCAAACTCAACATCAAAACTAAATCGATAGTCATGTGACTCACCATTGGGGCGCTGTAATTCCCGGCCAAACTTTTCTGCCATGTCATCATCAGACAAATATGTAATATGACCAACCATGCGTGCTAGTCTCAATCCACGCTTAGGTACAACACCATGCTCATAGTAATTTCCACCATGAAAATCAGGATCAGACAAAATTGCGTTACGCGCCACTTCATTAAAAGCAATGTTTTGCGCACTCAGCTTTGGTGTTGACGCAATAATCACGCAATGCTCTAGACGTTTAGGAAACTGAATTGCCCAAGCTAATGCTTGCATGCCGCCCAGACTGCCTCCTATTACCGCCGCAAAACGACGAATCCCTAATTTATCAGCCAGACGCGCCTGGGTATTGACCCAGTCTTCCACAGTAATCACTGGAAAATCTGCGCCATAAGGTTTGCCAGTTGCAGGATTGATGCTCATAGGTCCTGTTGAACCGAAACAGGAGCCTAAATTATTTACGCCAATGACAAAAAAATGGTTTGTATCTACTGGCTTGCCTGGACCAATCATGTTGTCCCACCATCCAATATCCTTTGGATCATCAGGGTTGGGTCCTGCAACATGGTGCGAAGCATTCAGAGCATGGCAAACCAATACAGCATTGCTTTTGTCAGAATTTAACTTGCCATAAGTTTCAATGACTAAGTCGTAGCCAGACAAAATGGCGCCACTTTGCAAAGGCAAAGGCTCGGCAAAGTGAATAGTGTTTCTAGAGAGATGTAGCTCGCTCATTCGGATAGAAGAATGCGAATACTAATATCAGACGCATCGGTTGGTAACTTCTTAAAGCCGCTGCGAGCAAATCGATGCCACCGCCCCAAAACGCAACTCATCAACATTGCAGCACGAATACTCACCTCATCTTGACCCACATTTGCCCAGGCACCGCCTTGGGTTTGAGCAATCCGCAAGGCTTGTTTTAAAGATGCCTCAACACGATCTAATACTTGAGTAATCCGCTCTTGCAAGCGATCATCTTCTTGAAGTAATGCATCACCCAATAAGACGCGAGTCATGCCAGGATTTTTCTCTGCAAAGAACAGGAGCATTTGCAAAATTCCGCGAGCCTGCGCAAGTCCAGATTCCTCTTTTTGATTAATCTGATTAATCAAGCCAAAAACAGTTTGCTCAATGAAGGAAATAAGGCCTTCGAACATTTGCGCTTTACTTGCAAAGTGACGGTAGAGCGCTGCTTCAGAAACCTGAATTTTTGCGGCAAGTGCGGCAGTAGTAATACGTTCACCCTTGGGGTTTTGTAACATCTCTGCCAAAACCTGGAGGATCTGCAGACGACGCTCGCCAGGACGAGGACGTTTGCGTGTCTTAGCCGCATCGACAGTGCTTACTTCAACTTCTGAAGTGGGCTCTAAAGAATCACGCATGTTTATCTCTTTTATTCTGTTCTTAACGCGAGCGGATCATCGTTCCAAAAGCTTGCTCAGTCAGAATTTCTAACAATAAAGAATGTTCAATTCGTCCATCAATAATATGAACCGAATTAACACCGCTCTTAGCAGCATCTAAAGCCGAGGAAATCTTAGGCAACATGCCACCAGAGATCGTGCCGTCCGCAAATAAGCTATCAATCTCACGCGCAGTAAGGTCAGTCAGCAGGTTTCCACTCTTATCCATCACACCTGGAATATTGGTCATCATGACCAGCTTCTCCGCATGCAAAATCTCTGCCATCTTGCCAGCAACTAAATCCGCATTAATGTTGTAAGCCTGGCCTTCCTCGCTAAATCCTATCGGGGATATCACTGGAATAAAAGCATCATCTTGCAAAGCCTTAACAACCGCAGGATTAATTGCCTCAATCTCACCAACAAAACCAAGATCAATCGTGCCGCCTGCATTCTTCTCATCAGCAACTAACATCTTCTTCGCCCGAATTAATCCACCATCTTTACCAGTCAAGCCTACTGCCTGACCGCCAAAGTGATTAATCAACATGACGATATCTTGTTGCACTTCGCCACCAAGAACCCACTCAACGACTTCCATGGTTTCTTCATCGGTAACTCGCATGCCTTGAATAAAGTTACCGGTCTTGCCAATTTTCTTTAGAGCTTCATCAATTTGTGGTCCACCACCGTGAACCACAACCGGATTCATACCTACCAACTTCAGCAATATGACATCGCGCGCAAAACTTTCCTTGAGGCGCTCTTCAACCATCGCATTACCGCCATACTTAATCACAATCGTCTTACCGTGATACGCACGAATGTAAGGCAAAGCCTCAGCCAAAATCTCAGCCTTTAATAAAGGGGGGATTTCACTAATTGATGGTGATTGCTTGGTCATTGCAGCCGAAAAATGAGGTCTAGAATTAATTGCCAAATAATTTTTGGCGAAGCTCACGACGCTCTTGAGCCTCTAGAGACAGATTAGCTGTTGGGCGTGCAATGAGGCGATTTAAACCAATTGGCTCGCCAGTCTCCTCGCACCAACCGTAATCTCCAGATTCAATTCGGGCCAGTGCCTGTTCAACTTTCTTTAAAAGCTTGCGTTCACGATCGCGGGTGCGCAACTCTAACGCATGCTCTTCTTCAATCGTTGCACGATCAGCTGGATCAGGAACTAAAATATTTTCACGCAAATGCTCAGTAGTTTCAGAAGCATTCTTTAGGATATCGTCCTTTAAGGTCAATAATTTCTGACGGAAAAAATCCAACTGGGACGCACTCATATATTCCTTTTCGGACATTTTGAGCAACTCAGCTTCTGTTAAAGGCGCACCTTTGGCGGCTTTAGTGCTCGCTGTCTTGCTAGAGGCTTTTGCTGTAGCAGTAGATTTTGTTGGTGTTTTTACCGTCATTTCATTCTTTCCTGGGTTTGAAGCATTATTGCCTCATTCTGCCAAAGTTTTACAAGGCTTTTATTAATCTTCATCAATACTGGCCGTGGCGCAGGATTGTACTTGATATTCTCTAGGCCAAACACCCTTCTAGCCCAGCTAACAGGGTGTCTTTTGGCAAATCAATGCCTATAAATACCATCCGGGTTTGCTTAGGTTCGGTACCCCATAAACCGGCCAAATCACTCCCCATCATCTGATGGACGCCCTGAAACACGACTTTTCGGTTGCTACCCTTCACATAGAGCACACCCTTATAGCGCAACATCTTCTCACCAAAGACCTCCAAAATGCCTCCTAAAAAGTCTTCCAATTTATTATGGTCAAAGGGTTTATCACTACGAAAAACGAAGGATTGGATGCGGTCTGTATGTCCAGCATGGCCATGGTGGTCGTGACTGTGATCATGGTGGTCGTGACTGTGATCATGTCCACAAGCATCATGATCGTGATCCTCTTGCTCTAAAAAATGTGGGTCAATATCGAGCTTCGCGTTGAGATTAAAGCCCTTAAGATCCAAAACAGCATCTAAAGGAACTATGCCTTTAGAGATTGCTTGAATCGGAGCGCGCGGGTTCATATGCATTAAACGAGCCTTTAGTGCCTCAACTTCATTGGGCGTTACTAAATCGGATTTCGTAATAAAGATTTGATCTGCAAAACCAACTTGGCGCTGAGCTTCTTCGTGCTCGGTTAACTGTTGCTGTCCATGCTTGGCATCGACCAAAGTTACCACGGCATCCAATACATAATGATCGGCAACGTCATCATCCATAAAGAAAGTTTGGGCTACCGGACCTGGATTAGCTACGCCAGTAGTCTCAATAACGACACGCTCAAAATGAATTTTTTTGTCTTTACGCTGCTCCCAAAGGGCATTGAGAGCCTCAACTAAGTCGCCACGGATAGTGCAACAAATACAGCCGTTGCTCATCTGCACAATGTTCTCTTGGTTATCTTGAACCAAAATATCGTTGTCGATATTCTCCTCGCCAAATTCATTTTCAATCACAGCAATTTTTTGACCATGCTGCTCCGTCAAAATATGTTTGAGCAAAGTGGTTTTTCCACTACCCAAAAAGCCGGTAAGAATTGTTACTGGAATTAATGCCATGATTGATCCATTCAAAATCTATAAACATATTCCCTAAACGGGAAACCTTCTATCTTACCGAGTTCCTCAACCTTTGCCAGCCTTTGCGCGAGGATGGGCTTTATCGTACGCCTGGGCCAGGTGCTGAAAATCTAAAGAGGTATAGATCTGGGTGCTGGCAATGCTGGCATGACCCAGCATCTCCTGAACAGCCCTTAAATCCTGAGAAGACTGCAAAACATGGCTAGCGAAGCTATGACGCATCATATGGGGATGAACATGGGTTGGAAGTCCCGCTCTCATCGCCAAGGTTCTGAGGCGTGCCTGAACTGTTCGTGGGGATAAACGAGCACCCGTAGCCGATATAAATAAGGCGCCAGAAAGTGGTGATTGCGCCACTTGCTCGGCTTGACTTCGAATTTCACGCCATGCCTTTAAAGATTGCATAGCGGGGGCGCCGATAGGCACTGAGCGACGCTTACCACCCTTACCCAGAACGGTCACTTCTGCGGCATCCCAATCTAGCCAGCCTGCTGAAGGATATTGACGATCCTTACTTTGCATCACATCAATCCCCAGTAACTCCGATAAACGTAGGCCAGAGGAATAGAGCAAATCAATGATGGCAGCATCACGCACTGTTTCTAAATCTTTCTTTTCTTGCGCCTCATTAACTGCCTGATTGACAAGAGCAAGTGCTTGCTCCACAGACAAAGCCTTGGGTAATGATTTCAAACGCTTCGGAGCTTTAACATCATCAACTGGGTTTGCTATTAAGTGAAGTGTTGAGCGCCCTAGCTGCGCATCTCTACGCGCATCTTTTTCAGTCAGCCAGTCATACCAACCTCGCCATGCAGATAGTGCACGCGCGATTGTGCGCGAAGATTTTTCTTTAGAGTGCAAACGCCCTGCCCATCTACGAATATGAGCATTTGTAACCTTTAAGAGCTCTACGGCGTCTTGTTCAGCAAAATCTTGAAGTTGGATTAAATCCATGCGATACGCCTTGAGCGTATGAGGGGAGAGCTGCCTTAGTACATGCAACTCATGCAAGTATTCTTGTACCAGAGGATGTAACTCAGCTGGCGCTTGGCTCATAAGCCTGGGTACGATCCAAAGCTGCTGCAGTTAATTGGGCAATCTGACGAAGATAAAAAGCGCCCATATCTGCTGTAAAACGGGTTTCATCACGGCTGGCTAATAGCAACACTGCTGGCGACTGAGTTGCGCCAATGCTTTTGCCTAGCGGTAAGCCAATTGCCACCATGCTTTGCCATTGAGGATCGATTGCAATTTGGGTTGCAAGTAAATCAACACTAGCAGAGGCAAGCTCTTTGGCAGAACCACATAAAGGGGTATCTACCCATGGACCAAAAGCAGAGTTGGGCGATAACAGTTGTGCAGACTCCACTTCAAATACTTCTGCCAAACCTAAAGTGACTGCAGCTTCTACATCCGCCTTATTATTTGCGCCCATTAAGCGCAATAACCAAGCAACCAAGCTTTGCTGAGTTTTGTCATTACGACTACCAAAGTGCAGCATCTCACTCAAACGACGATTAAGCTCTTGGTTTTGTGTACGCAATAAAGTCATTTGACGCTCTTGTAATGAGATGGCACGATCTTCATGCGGGTGCTTTAAACGAATCTCATTCAAAAGATCTGCGTAACGGTCAAAAAAACCAGGGGTAGCGCGCAACCAATCAGCCACCAACTCTTCTTGTTCAACTTGCTTGGGATCAATTGCGCTCATCTATTTCTTTCTCGCTTATTTATTGTTTAGCCTCTGACTAACTCAGCTTTTTACGTAATAACTCATTTACTTGACTCGGATTAGCCTTGCCTTGGGATGCCTTCATAATCTGCCCCACCAATGCATTAAATGCCTTTTCTTTACCTGAGCGGAACTCTTCAACTGACTTTTCATTGGCTGCCAAGACTTTATCAATCATCGCCTCCAACTCACCGCTATCGCTGATTTGCTTTAAGCCTTTGGCATCAATCACCTGATCAACTGTGCTGATGGCATTGCCTGTAATTGCTTCTTCCCAGAGAATTGCAAAGATATCTTTTGCAATCTTATTAGAAATGGTGCCATCTGCTACACGCGTCAATAACGGAGCCAAATGCACTGCATTTAACGGTGCATTAGCGCTCGCTATGCCAGCACGATTCAGTGAAGATGCAAACTCACCTGCGATAAGATTTGCTGCTGCCTTTGCAAGTGGTTTACCAACAATCACTAATAAGGCTTCAAATAACTTAGCCGTATCTCGATCTTGAGTCAGCAACTGGGCATCGTAAGCACTCAATCCAAATTCAGTTTCCCATTGCTCACGTAGTTGCGCAGGTAGTGCTGGCATTTTGCTGCGCACTTCCGAAATCCATTCATTACTAATGACAACTGGCAATAAATCAGGGTCTGGGAAATAGCGATAGTCGTTTGCATCTTCTTTACTACGCATGCTTCGCGTCTCTTGACGGTCTGGATCATATAAACGCGTTTCTTGAACAACCGTGCCACCATCTTCAATTAATTCAATTTGACGACGGACCTCATATTGAATGGCCTCCTCTAAAAAACGGAAAGAGTTGAGGTTTTTAATCTCACAACGCGTGCCAAATTCTTTTTGTCCAAGCGGGCGAACGGATACGTTTGCATCGCAGCGAAAGGAGCCTTCTTGCATATTGCCATCACAAACTCCCAACCACACGACTAGTGTGTGTAAAGCTTTTGCATAAGCAACTGCTTCAGCCGCACTTCGCATCACAGGCTCTGTCACGATTTCTAATAAAGGAGTGCCAGCACGATTTAAGTCAATCCCACTAGATGGTTCGCCATGTGGCCCAATAAACCCCTCTTCATGCACAGACTTACCGGCATCCTCTTCCATATGTGCGCGAGTTAGCTCAACTACTTTTACTTCATCACCTACTAATATTTCGAGCTGTCCACCAACAACTACCGGGATTTCCATTTGGCTAATTTGATAGCCTTTTGGTAGATCTGGATAAAAGTAGTTCTTGCGAGCAAAAATACTCGCAGGTGAAATTTTTGCGCCTACCGCCAAACCAAAACAAATCGCATGCTCTACAGCTTGGCGATTTAATACGGGTAAAACACCCGGCAATGCCAAATCAACAGCACAAGCTTGAGTATTTGGACTTGCGCCAAAGTGGGTGCTAGCTCCGCTAAAAATTTTCGATTGTGTTTTTAACTGTGCGTGGGTCTCTAGACCGATAACGACTTCCCATTGCATCATGCCACCTCGCTTGCAAGACGCATATGCCAATCACTGGCTTGCTGATAT
Source organism: Burkholderiales bacterium (assembly GCA_041307885.1). Lineage (GTDB taxonomy): Bacteria > Pseudomonadota > Gammaproteobacteria > Burkholderiales > Burkholderiaceae > Polynucleobacter. The sequence goes on from JBFZCO010000062.1 coordinate 59,943, forward strand.
TGATGCGCCACTTGGAGTAAACGTGCTTCTGAAAAATAGTTACCAATTAATTGCATACCAATTGGCATATCGTTTACGTTAAAGCCGCAGGGAACACTCATTGCTGGCAACCCAGCTAAGTTAGTAGACAGCGTATAGATATCCTCTAAGTACATCTGCACTGGATCTTTCGATTTTTCGCCTAGGCGCCATGCCACATCTGGTGTGACTGGTCCTAAGATCACATCACACTTTTGAAATGCTGCTTGAAAATCTGCGGCAATAATGCGACGAATTTTTTGAGCTTGTAGGTAATACGCATCGTAATAACCATGCGACAGTACATAGGTACCAATGAGGATGCGACGTCTTACTTCAGCACCAAAACCTTCCGTACGAGACTTCTTGTACATGTCAGCAAGATCACGGTACTCATTTGCACGATGCCCATAGCGCACGCCATCAAAACGACTCAAGTTACTTGAGGCTTCTGCGGGAGCTAAGACGTAATAGACCGGTATCGACAGCTTTGTTTTTGGCAAGCTCACCTCTACTAATTGCGCACCTAATGCTTCCAAGGCTTTTGCTGCGGCATTTACCGCGTTGGCCACATCTTGCGCTAAACCCTCAGCAAAGAATTCTTTAGGTAAACCAATACGTAAACCTTCCAATGGCTTTGCAGTGTTTGTGCCATTTTCTTTCCAGGTCTGATTTAGATAGCGCCCATAATCCTCTCCCGAGTCTGCCAAGGAGGTTGAATCGCGTGGGTCGTGAGAAGACATTGCTGAGAGCAATAAAGCGCAGTCTTCTGCGGTTTTGCCCATCGGACCAGCCTGATCTAAGGATGATGCATAGGCAATCATGCCGTAACGAGATACGCGCCCATAGCTAGGCTTAATGCCCGTAAGACCACAAAAAGCGGCAGGCTGACGAATCGAACCGCCAGTATCTGTTCCTGTCGCAATAGGCGCCAATCCGGCGGCCACTGCTGCGGCCGAGCCTCCAGAAGAGCCTCCCGCCACATATTCTGAATTCCAAGGGTTTAAGACGGGGCCATATGCTGAATTTTCATTGGACGAGCCCATCGCAAACTCATCCATATTGGTCTTACCCAAGCACACCATGCCAGCACCATTTGGATTTTCCTTGCTTGGCATTCCCAAGTTCGCCACCACTGTGGCATCAAAGGGGCTGAGGTAACCTGCGAGCATTTTGGAGGCAGCAGTCGACTTCCAGCCACGGGTTACAAAGACATCCTTATGGGCAATAGGTATGCCAGTTAACTTACCAGCTTTACCCGATGCCAATAACTCATCGGCTTTGGATGCTTGCTCTAAACTTAAGTGAGCGCTCACATCTAGATAGGCATTCCACCTTTTTCCAGCCTCAATTCGATCTAAAAAGTACTTGGTTAACTCGGTACTTGAGACCTCCTTAGCGGCCAGTGCTTTTGCTATGAGCGAAACAGGGGTTTGGTGCCAACTCATTCAATCACCCTCGGAACTAAAAAGTAGCCATCCTGCACTGCAGGGGCAGAGTGCATATTTTCAGCACGATGATCAGATTCAGTAACAGCATCTGTGCGCAATGGTTGCGCTAAATCACGTAAAAAGAGAATTGGGTGAGCCAATGGCTCGAGCCCACTCGTATCGACAGCCTGCATTTCCTCAACTAAGGCAAAAATAGCCTGTAATTGAGGTAATACTGCTTCGGCTTCTGCTTGATTTAATTCAAGGCTGGAAAGGTGCGCAATGCGCTGGACATCATCAAGTTTCATGGGGCGCTAGAGTATCATTCCTATATATATTTTTTAACACTTACTTATTTTCCCACTACATCATGTTTGGTTTTTTTCGCAGCTACTTTTCTAATGACCTGGCCATCGACCTAGGTACCGCTAACACCTTAATTTACATGCGTGATCGGGGTATTGTGCTTGATGAGCCCTCGGTTGTGGCAATTCGTACAGAAGGTGGCCCAAATGGCAAAAAAACCATTTTGGCAGTAGGAAAAGAAGCAAAAGCGATGTTAGGGCGCGTTCCAGGGAATATTGAGGCCATTCGCCCCATGAAAGATGGTGTGATCGCCGATTTCACCATCACTGAGCAAATGCTCAAGCAATTTATCAAAATGGTGCATGAGAGCAAGTTATTAAAACCCAGCCCACGCATCATCATTTGCGTTCCTTGCGGATCTACCCAAGTTGAGCGTCGCGCTATTCGCGAATCTGCATTAGGCGCAGGCGCGTCCCAAGTATTTTTAATTGAAGAGCCAATGGCTGCTGCGATTGGTGCTGGCTTACCTGTTTCTGAAGCCGCAGGTTCAATGGTAGTTGATATTGGTGGCGGCACAACAGAAGTTGGCGTGATGTCATTAGGTGGCATGGTTTACAAAGGCTCTGTTCGCGTTGGTGGTGATAAGTTTGATGAAGCCATTACCAACTATATTCGTCGTAACTACGGCATGTTGATTGGTGAACAAACCGCTGAGTTGATCAAAAAAACGATTGGCTCAGCATTCCCCGGTCAAGAAGTACGCGAAATTGAAGTAAAAGGGCGCAACCTTTCCGAAGGTATTCCTCGTAGCTTTACTGTTACCAGCAACGAAATTCTTGAGGCTTTAACTGATCCACTCAATCAAATCGTGACAGCAGTTAAGGCCGCTTTGGAGCAAATTCCTCCTGAGCTCGCATCTGATATTGCTGAGCGCGGCATGATGCTTACCGGTGGTGGCGCCTTATTGCGTGATCTAGATCGCTTGCTACTTGAGGAAACTGGACTCCCAATTCATATTGCTGAAGATCCTCTCACTTGCGTCGCTCGTGGTTGCGGTATTGCACTCGAGCGCATGGACAAGCTGGGCGGCGTATTCTCACAAGAGTAATTGACCTAAGCGTCGATTAGGGAATTGCAACATAGCGCTCCTCCTCTTTTCAGACAAGGCGTTCCAGCTTTAGTCAAACTGATTGTCTGTTTATCGATCAGCATCGCCTTGATGTTGATCGACTTTCGTTACAAGACGCTTGATCCTATTCGTGACAATATTAATTGGCTTTTACGCCCGCTAGAGTACGTCACAATACTGCCTCGTAGCGCTTATCAAGCAAGCTCAGAGTATTTAACAACCCGCGGAACTTTAGACAAAGAAAATCAAGAAATGAAAGTTCGCCAAGCTGAACTTTCTCTACTTGCCAATCAATCTGAATTTCTGATGATTGAGAATCAAAACTTACGAAAGTTGATGGACTTACAAAAGCAGGTTGCATTTAAGACGCTACCTGTAGAAATTTTATTTAATCCTACCAATCCAATTTCACAACGCATTGTTATTAATCGCGGTAGCGCCGATGGCCTCAAACTAGGCAATCCCATTGCAAATGATTCGGGCATATTGGGGCAAGTTGTGCGTCTGTATGAGCGCTCTTCTGAAGTCTCACTTTTAGAAGATCGTGATTTTGCAGTACCAGTCCAGATTGCGCGCAATGGCTTAAGGGCGGCAGTGTTTGGGGCAGGTCGTGGCAATCCCTTAGAGCTGCGCTATTTGCCTGTTGCCAGCGATTTAGAAGTCGGGGATGTACTGATTACCTCTGGTATCGATGGGGTATATCCCCCTGGATTTGCAGTGGCTGTGATCAGTCGTATCGAACGAAATGTTGATAAAAATTCATCTAATGTTTTTTGCTTGCCTATTGCGCCCATCAATCGTCATCGCCAAGCATTAGCACTGCTTTACGATCCACAGTGGGATGCAAAAGCACCAAGTGCTAATAAGCTAGGCGCACCCCAAACAAATACCCCGGGCCGTCGCCAAACTCGTGCGCGAGGTATGCAATGATTGATTTTCAGAGCGGCTACATTCTAAGACCGGTCAATCCTGTCTTCATTTACTTTAGCCTGTTTTGTGCGCTTCTACTCAATCTATTACCCATTGGCAATTACGGATGGGTGCCTGATTGGCTCATTATTTGTATTGTGTTTTGGAACATCCACCAGCATCGCTATGTTGGCGTTATCACTGCATTTATTCTTGGTCTCCTAATGGATGTCCATAACTCGGACTTATTAGGACTGCATGCGTTTAGCTACTCATTAGTTGCCTATGTTGCAATTTCTTGGCATCGACGCATCATTGCGTTATCAATACTGGTCCAAGCCTTACATCTATTGCCGATATTCCTATTGGTCTCACTTTTTCCAGTGCTTGCTCATTGGATATTAAGCGGCGAATTCTACTGGTGGGCTTTAACAGGCACCGCTCAAGCCATCATTGAAGCAATACTCTGGCCAGTAGCAACCCGAATACTTTTGTCGCCACAACGTCGTCCAATTGACGTTGATCACAATCGCCCGATTTAGAGCGAGATATGGTCTCATTTAAAAAACCCGATCTCGATTCATTTCAAGAGCGCATTCGAATAGCGACAATTTTTGTCACTATTTGCTTCCTCATCCTCATTACACGATTGGTGTGGTTACAACTGGTTAGCCATGGAAAATATTCCGTTCTTGCTGAAAATAATCGTATAGCAATAGTTCCAGCCCCGGCAAATCGGGGCTTATTGATAGACCGCAATGGCATTGTGATTGGGCGAAATTACTCCGCCTTGACTTTAGACATCAATGCGGAAGAGGTCAAAGGCAATGTTGATGAGCTGATCGATCAGCTATCAGAAATCGTACTCATCTCACCAAGAGATCGCCGCAATTTCAAACGCTCTCTTGAAGATTCTCGAAAAATGGGCACTTTTCCCCTCAGATCTATGCTGACTGAGGCAGAGACTGCTCGATTTATGGCCAATCGCTATCGATTCCCCGGGGTCGAGATTAGGGCGCGGAGCTTTCGGGAGTATCCATATAACGAATTGGCCTCACATTTAATTGGCTATATTGGGCGCGTTTCTCAGAAGGATCGAGAGCGCATGCAAGCTGAAATTGAAAACTCAAAAACAGATGATCCTGATGCACTACAGGCTTCATTTCTGCCTGGTATCCAATACGTAGGAAAAATTGGCTTAGAGCAAAGCTATGAGTCTGTATTGCGGGGTACTCCTGGCTATGAACAAGTCGAAATCACAGCTGGCGGAAAACCAGTACGCACACTTGCTAGCTCACCTTCAGTGCCCGGTAAAAATGTCATTCTATCTGTTGATATCAAGTTACAGTATTTAGTAGAACAACTGTATGGAAATTTTCGTGGGGCGTTCGTTGCAATTGAACCAGAGACAGGCGACATCCTAGCCTTTGTATCAAAACCCAATTTCAATCCAAACGATTTTGTTGAAGGTATCGATGCAGTAACGTGGAAAGAATTGAATGACTCTCCACAAAAGCCTTTGTATAACCGTCCGCTGAAGGGCATCTATCCCCCTGGATCAACATACAAGCCATTCATGGCATTGGCTGCCCTAGAAACAAAAATGCGTACGCCTTCTCAGTCCATTTCTGATCCTGGTTATTTCACACTTGGAAACCATACCTTTCGTGATGATAAGAAAGGTGGACATGGGGTCGTCGATATGCAAAAGTCAATCGTCGAGTCTTGCGACACATACTATTACTTACTCGCGCGCGATATGGGCGTCAATATGATGCATGACTTTATGAAGCCATTTGGTTTTGGACAAATTACCGGCATTGACTTAAAAGGCGAATCCAAAGGAGTGCTACCTTCAACTGACTGGAAGAAGGCTACGTTTAAAAAACCAGAGCAACAAAAATGGTATGAAGGCGAAACTATTTCCCTAGGAATTGGTCAAGGCTACAACGCCTTTACTATTCTTCAATTGGCACATGGGATGGCGAATCTAGCGAACAATGGAATCGTCATGAAGCCACATCTCGTAAAAGCGATTGAAGATCCATTCACTCGTCATCGCGAACTAACTACGCCCAAAGAAAGTTATCGCATTGATTTGAAGCCTGAGAATATTGAAATCATTAAAAAAGCGATGATTGAAGTTAATATTTCTGGAACATCGGCTTCTGTATTTAAGGGCACCAACTATTCTGCCGGTGGAAAAACTGGTACTGCCCAAGTATTCAGTCTTAACTCTAAAGAGTATGACCATGGATCGACTGCAGAGTTTTTACGTGATCATGCTTTATATGTAGCATTTGCACCTGCTGACAAACCAACAATTGTGATTGCGATGGTCGTTGAAAATGCAGGCTTTGGTGCGCAGCACGCAGCGCCAATTGCACGCAAAGCATTAGATTTTTATCTTGAAGGTAAATGGCCTAAGGAGATTCCTGAGTGGAAAAGAGCGCCATAAAAAATATTAAAAAAATATTTCTCGGTATTTTTAGCGGACTTGATCAACAGCTAGGCCTTATTCTGCTTGGGTTAGCAACCATTGGCTTTCTGATTTTTTTATCAGCCAGTCAAAACACTCCCGTACGATTTGAAGATGAATTGCGTAATCTTGCACTGTCATTTATTGTCATGTGGGTTGTTTCACGTATTCCACCAAAGTGGTTGGAGATGGCAGCCGTTTGGATTTACGGTATTGGCGTTGCGCTACTAATCGCTGTTGCTGTCTTTGGATTAATTAAAAAAGGTGCGCGACGCTGGCTCAATATTGGATTTGTTATTCAACCGTCAGAGCTAATGAAAATTGCAATGCCGCTTATGTTGGCATGGTACTTTCAAAAACGTGAGGGTATTAAAAGCTCTTGGGACTATGGAGTCGCGGCGATTATTTTAGGCATTCCTGTTTATCTCATTGCCCGACAACCTGATTTAGGAACCTCTCTGCTAGTTTTCGCTGCAGGAATGTACGTCATTATTTTGGCAGGACTTCCATGGAAATGGATTCTGCCATTTATTGGTCTTGGTGCGCTGGGAATAATCCTCATTATTATTTTTGGCAGCACGATTTGCGCTCAAGATGTTGTTTGGCCATTTGTGCATAACTATCAGAAACATCGTGTGTGCACCTTGCTTGACCCTAGCAGTGATCCTCTTGGAAAAGGTTTTCATACTATTCAATCAATGATTGCTATCGGGTCTGGTGGATTTTTTGGAAAAGGTTGGTTCCAAGGTACTCAAGCACACCTTGAATTTATTCCTGAAAAACACACTGACTTTATTTTTGCCGTTTACTCAGAAGAGTTTGGGTTATTGGGTAATATTGTTTTGCTTGCGCTGTTCTTTGCTCTTATTAAAAGAGGTTTAGCAATATCAGCAAGTGCGCCAAATTTATTTACACGCCTATTAGGGGCATCAGTCACCTTAATTTTCTTTACCTATGCCTTTGTTAATATTGGCATGGTTAGCGGACTTCTGCCAATCGTAGGCGTTCCATTACCATTTATCAGCTATGGCGGTACCGCATTGGTTACCTTGGGCTTTGGGGCTGGAATCCTCATGAGCATTCATCGCCACCGACGTTTAGTGCAAAGCTAATCATTGGAGCAGCTCGATTGGTGACAATAAAAAAGCCCGGCATGCCGGGCTTTTTATCAACAGTATAAGAATTACTTCTTACGCTTGTTAACTGAATCTTTAAATGCTTTACCAGCAGAAAACTTAACAGTTTTAGCAGCAGCAATTTTGAGTGGCTCGCCAGTTTTTGGATTGCGACCCATACGTGCAGCACGCTTACCAGAAGCGAATGTACCAAAGCCGATCAGTTGAACTGAATCGCCCTTTGTAACAGCTTTAATGATTGTGTCGATTGCAGAATTCAATGCGAATTCAGCTTTGGCTTTAGAAATCTCCGCGTCGTCAGCAATCGCTGCGATTAGTTCGGCTTTGTTCAAGTGAAGCTCCTTATAGATATTGATGTCAGCGCACATTGCGCTTACACGATTTTAACCACAAAAAATTATAAAAATAAAGCTGCATTACAGCAAATTTTTTTACTACCCCTTCTTACTCTTCTAAAACAGTAATATCAAAGACAAAATACTCGGTGTCCCCAAAGCAAGTTGTTGGCAACCCAATGTGTTGATTGTATTTAAGTGCGACCTTTTTACCTAAATTAGCGTTAATTTTCTGGGCAACAGCGTCTTCTCGCACCGAAAAGAGGAATTTTTCTGACATTGTTCCCGGCATAGATACCATAGCCATCTCGCCCTCCCAGGTCTTGCAAAGATATCCACGATGTGAGAATTTTTGGACATATCCCGCTCTCTCGCCGCTACCATAGCTCCAATTGAGCATGATTACGGTATACACCGCAAGACAGGCAAGCCCAATTAATATAAGGCTTATAAGCCATTTGACAAATCCAGTCATGTACTATTCCTCACCAACTTTTTGCTCCAATGAATATGGATACTTTGAACCAAGGATTGCATTTAAGCTATCAGTATATGGGCAGAATTACAGCTAGTACGAACAAAATTTAGGGCGCCAACACTCGAATAATCTCATTTAGATCGATTGGGCCCCATATTTCCAATCTCTTATTTCTACTGTTTTGGCCTGAAAGAAACTGGATTTGCTTTTGTGGCACCTTGAGTTTTTTGGATAACCACATCAATAACATTTCATTAGCCTTGTTTTCTATGGCCGGCGCCTGCAAGGAAATCTTGAGCCATCCATTATGCAAACCCACAATTTTGGTTTGTTTGGCGCCTGGCTGACAATATAGGTTAAGCACAATCCCTGTAGGGGTCTGTTGCAGCCAATGAGGCGTCATGAAAGTCCTTTAAACTGAGGTCATGATAATCAAAAAATCAAACGCGCTGGACCAACTATTTACCAATAATCGTACTTGGGCCGAGAACATGATTGCCAAAGATGCTGAGTTTTTTAAGCGTCTAGTTTCTCAGCAAGCGCCCGAGTATCTTTGGATTGGTTGCTCGGATAGCCGCGTTCCTGCAAATGATATTGTGAATTTGCTTCCAGGTGAGCTTTTTGTTCATCGAAATATTGCCAATGTAGTGGTTCATACTGACTTGAACTGCCTGTCTGTGATTCAATTTGCAATTGAGTTGCTCAAAGTAAAGCATATTTTGGTTGTGGGTCATTATGGTTGTTCAGGCGTTCATGCGGCGATGACAGATAAACGCGTTGGACTTGCGGATAACTGGTTGCGACATGTCAAAGATGTACATCAAAAACATGAACGTTATCTTGGCGAATTAATTCCAAGCCCAAAACGCCAGGACCGCCTATGCGAACTCAATGTGATTGAGCAAGTGATTAATGTCTGCGAGACCACTATTGTCCAAGATGCCTGGTCCAGAGGGCAAGAACTGACTGTACATGGGTGGACATACCGCTTAGAAACGGGGCTTGTAAATGACCTTGGGATGTCTATTGGCTCACCTGAAGAGATGCATGAGCGATATGCTAAATCTCTCACACGCTATGACGCTGAATAAAGCTGTTCTTGTTTAAAAAATTATCCAACTATTCTGGGCTTGCAGTCCTTAGATTTTTAGTTTCTCTGCCCTATAAAACATTAATTTCAGTCGGATATGGGCTGGGATGGTTAGCAAGTCAATTCCCCTCCGAGCGAAATGCAGTTGTCAAAACAAATCTTCAACTCTGCTTTCCTCAATTGAGTCCCGAAGAAATAGATCAACTCAGAAAACAGCATTGGCGACTGCTTGGAAGAAGCTTAGTTGAAAAAAGCATTATTTGGCTTGGAAGTAAGAAACAGCTGCGTGACATGATTGAAGTGCATTCAGAAGTTGACCTCTCTGATAGGCAGCCACGAATTTTAGTCAACATGCACTTTATTGGTATTGAGGGCAGCATTATTTTGAGTGCACTTTCTGAGGAAAAAGGATGGCCAAGGACATCTGGCTTTTTCCAAAGAATGAAAAACCCATTTTTTAATAAAAAGATTATTGAATGGCGAAATCGCTTTGGCGGTAACTCTATTGATCGTCAAGGAAACTCACTAGAGATTATTCGTGAAATTCGGAAAGGGAGTTTCATCATTATTGCGCCAGATATTGATTTGGGATTAAAGGACTCTACCTTTGTTCCCTTTTTTAACATTCAAACAAATACGATTACCACCATTTCACGATTGGCAAAAATTACTGGCGCGCAAGTTTGCCTCATGATTACCACTCTCAAAAAGAATGGCACTGGCTACCTTTGCTCAATTAGCACACCATTAGACAACTTCCCTACTGAAGACATTAAAGCTGATACGGCTAGACTAAATCAGATTTTTGAGAAAGAGATTCGCTTAAGGCCAGCAGAATATTATTGGGTTCATAAGCGCTTTAAAAATCGTCCTTTTGATGAACCTAGCCCCTATTAAGCTTCTACCAATAAGACGGGTAATTGGCCGATAATGTGATGATGGAAGAAAAAATCCGCATCTCTAAACTACTCTCTGAGCTTGGCTTGTGCTCCCGCCGCGAAGCAGATGCGTACATTGAGCAAGGCTTAGTGACCGTTGATGGTGAAGTTGTGAGTGAACTAGGTTCTAGAGCATTTCGCCATCAAAAAATAGAGCTCCGTTCTGGCGCAAAAGCCCAACAAAACTCTCGTGTCACAGTTATCCTTAATAAACCCGTGGGATATATCTCCCATTTTGATGATGCGCAGGAGTATCAGCCAGCCGCCTCCCTCATTACCCCAGAAAATTACTTTGCCAGCCCCTTAGATAAGGGAAGAAGCCCTCGTTTCAACACCCGTGGTCTGGCGCCAGCGGGCAGACTAGATATCGATTCCACTGGCATGCTGGTGCTAACCCAAGATGGTCGCATTGCAAAACTGCTCATTGGAGAAAACAGTCCCATTGAAAAAGAATACTTGGTCCGAGTTGAGGGCATGCTCTCCTTTGACGATCTTGACCGTTTGCGACACGGCCTCGAATTAGATGGGGTTGTCTTAAAACCGGCTCAAGTGAGCTGGCAAAATGAAGATCAACTTCGTTTTGTCCTACGAGAGGGCCGTAAAAGACAGATTCGTCGCATGTGTGAATTAGTCGGTTTGAAAGTTTTAGGCTTGAAGCGCGTACGAATGGGGCGCATCTCTCTTGGCGCCCTACCGCCAGGTAAATGGCGGTTTGTAAGGCCTGAAGAGCAGTTCTAAGTTCATCACCCGCTTATAATTCTGTCTACTCTATTAAGCGCAGAATTACCATCGATACCATCACCTCCAGCACCCCAGGCGCAGAAGTCTTAAGACGCCGCAGCTTTGCCATCATCTCTCACCCTGATGCCGGCAAAACTACGCTTACAGAAAAGCTTTTACTCTATGCAGGAGCCATTCAAATTGCTGGGAGCGTGAAAGCTCGCAAAGCCAGCAGGCATGCTACTTCTGACTGGATGGAAATCGAGAAGCAAAGGGGTATTTCAGTAGCGAGCTCGGTGATGCAAATGGAATATCGCGATTGCATCATTAACCTTCTAGATACGCCAGGACATCAAGACTTCTCTGAAGATACTTATCGAGTTTTAACAGCAGTGGATTCTGCACTTATGGTGATTGATGCTGCTAATGGCGTGGAGTCTCAAACGCTCCGCTTGCTTGAAGTATGTCGCGCACGAAATACACCTATTGTTACTTTCATCAATAAGATGGATCGTGAAGTAAAGCCGCCCATGGAACTCATGGATGAGATTGAATCAGCCCTTGGTATTGAAGTAGTTCCCTTTACGTGGCCTGTTGGTATGGGGAAATCATTCGCTGGCGTGATAGATATTGCCAACTCGCAAATGCGTATGTTCAAAGCTGGTGAAGATCGCGTTACTGAAAACTCTCATGCAATTGTTGATATCAATGATCCCGCATTAAAAGAGCGTCTTGGCACTGATTTAGATCATGCATTGGCTGAAGTAGATCTGATTAAAAATGCGATGCCCAGCTTTGATAAAGAAGCCTTCTTAGCAGGTCGTCAGTCTCCAGTATTTTTTGGCTCTGCAATTAATAATTTTGGCGTAAGAGAAATTCTAAATACTTTGGTTGAGCTAGCACCATCTCCAGGTTCGCGTAAGGCTTTGCAACGTGAAGTTAGTCCGGCCGAAAATAAATTCTCAGCAGTCGTATTTAAGATTCAAGCAAATATGGATCCGGCCCATCGTGACCGTGTTGCATTTTTGCGCATCTGTTCTGGCCATTTTCAACGCGGCATGAAACTAAAAATATGTCGTAACGGCAAAGAAGTTCGCACAAATAATGCCCTCTCTTTTTTGTCACAGCGCCGAGACATTTTGGATGAAGCCTTTCCGGGAGATATTATTGGTTTACCAAACCATGGACTTCTGCGACTTGGTGATACGCTGACCGAAGGGGAGCAACTCCAATTTACCGGTCTGCCTTTTTTTGCACCTGAAATATTCCGCATGGTTGAATCTGCTGATCCGCTGCGCTCAAAACAACTGCGCACAGGGTTAATGCAACTTGGTGAAGAAGGCGCTATTCAAGTTTTTCGCCCGATGACCGGTGGAACAATGTTGCTAGGCGCTTTTGGACAACTTCAATTTGAAGTGGTCAGTCATCGACTCCAAACCGAATATGGCGCAGAGGTTCGCTTACTGCCAGCACGCTACAACTTAGCTCGCTGGGTTAGCTCAGAAGACCCCGTAGCACTTAAAAAGTTTATTCAGGAAAACATTCATCGCATGGCAGAAGATGTTGTAGGCGCTTCAGTATTTTTGGCTTCCCATAAATCTGAATTAGATGTCGCACAGCAGCGCTGGGAATCCATTCAATTTCATGCCCTCAGAGAACATGCTGGCTTGATTTACCAATCTGAGCTTGCGGGTTAATTTAGCGTTGGCCAGCTTGTGGCAGGTTGCAATCAAATATGGCAACTAACTGAGTTTCGCTCTTTCTAAAACGAGCTGTTTTGCCATATTGCGCACAGTAAGCATTGGCTTTTTGCGTTAACGATGCAATGGATTCCTCATTACTATTTAAGAATGTCACATGATTCGCATCTGAAGCATCGGTATAGACCGCTGCACATCCGCTAATAGTCAAAATGCCCAATAAGGCTATCCACACCGATCGACCCATAATTACTCCCACTAATAAATCTTGAATGACATGCTCATAAAAAATATGAGCCGGAACGCGCTCATCAATTTAAACATAATAGGTTCATTGTTAATCATAGCGTCAGCACTGCTTAGCTGTTATTCTGATTTGTGATCACTATTTTGCGCCCTAGATAGGGGAATCTTTTGAGTAAACTCTAAGGTTCATCATTCCAAACTCTAGGAAACCTTATGGCTGTTGGCCAAAATCAAAGAAATAGAAAAAATGACTCCATGTTGACTAAAACTGGCAAAGCCAGATTGGGACCTCTTAATGCCACTCAACTTGGTAAATTGCTTGAATCAAGCACCAAACCTAAAGAAAAAGATAAGATTCAGCGCGCCCTCAATCGACTTGGGAAAGTGATCAGCCCTATTGCGGCTTAGGTATTCGAAGGTTAGCCCCGAGCCATTCGGGGTGTTCCTGGCACAAGGTCATCAAAAAGCATTAATAAGGGATAAAGAATTTTTGCCGTTAATATTCTCACATGGATACAACCCGACTTTGCCTTATTCGTCACGGTGAGACGACTTGGAATGCACAAAGGCGCCTTCAAGGGCATACCGATACACCGCTAAATTCTCGTGGCCAAGTGCAGGCTCGGCAGATGGCACAAGCCCTCAAAAATTCTAAGCTGGCTTTTGACGCGCTTTACTGTAGCGATCTTATAAGGGCGATGGATACAGCTAATGCGATTGTTGAGTTATTTGGAGTCACAGCTGTAACAAACAGTATTTTTCGTGAGCGACACTTCGGAGCGCTTCAAGGACTTAGCATTGAGCAAGCGCCAGTGGCCCAACCCGAGCTATGGAAAGCGCATCTTGCGCGTGAGCTAGATCATGAATTAGAGGGCGGTGAAAGTATTATTCAATTCGCAGCACGAGTTGAAAGAGCAATGGAGATGATAAGAACAGAACATCGTGGAAAAACTATTCTCGTTGTTAGTCATGGCGGCACTCTCGATATGATGTACCGAATTGCCAGTAAACAAGCTCTTGCTACAGAAAGAGTGATCTCCGTTCCAAATGCTTCTCTAAACTGGATTGTGCATAACGAGCGGGGTTGGTCGGTTGACCGTTGGGGTGACACTGGTCATCTTAACGATGCCGCCCTTGAAAACGTAGATCTCTAATGAAAAAAGCCGCCAATAGGCGGCTCTACACTTTAGAAAAATGAATTACTTTCTAATGTGCGCGTGTCGCGCAGCATCTTGTGACATTCCATCACCTCTTGGTTTGCCTTCAAGAGCTTCTTTTTGTTCAGTAATTTCTTTGCGACGCTCTTTACAAGAACCAGCGATCTCCTGAAGTGCTTTTCGAGCTCTTGCAGCAGAGGCCTTAATCCCTTTGCCATGAAACTTTTCATTTTCAGCTTGATAGGTTTCAAATGCTGCAATTAATTTGTCATGATGAGACATAGTTTTCCTTATATTTTGTTGAATTAATCTACCTAAGTTGAACTTTAACCTATTACTAAGTAAGAGCGCTATTTATTCAGTCCAGTGATCAATAATAGCTTTTAATTTTTCGGGGCCAAGCTCATTTAAATATAAATTAAAGTCATCACGTAACTTTGATCCCCTCTTAAAGGCAAACCCTAACTTATCAAAGCCCACAACTTGATAACTACTGCTGACTGGCAAATGCATGGACTTCTGATAATTAACCAACATCGCATTATCAACAAATACCAAGTCGACATTGCCATTTTGCAGTGCAAGCAAGGTTTCTGCATAGGAAGGGTAAAGCTTTACTTGATCTACCGAGTAATATCCCTTAGGCTGCAGATCATTTTTTACATAGTCGTCAAATACTGTGCCCGTTGGGTAGGCAATCTTATATTTTTTTAATTGAGATAAATCGGTAATTTTGATGTTTCGTTTACTTAAGCCGATGAGCTGCCAGGTACTTACAAAGTAGGGATTTGAAAAGTCCATTACCTCTTTACGTTTTTCGGTAATCGATATTCCCGAGAAGGCCACGTCTGCTTGTCCGCTACTGACAGCACCTAGCATGCCAAGCCAATCGTAGGCAGTAATCTTAAAAGTACATCCTCGTGATTTGCAATAGTCCTCAAATATCTCTAAGTCGATACCTTTATATTTCCCATCTTTTTCAAAAAGCATTGGGGGAATGGTGGGTGATACCGCTACCTTAATGACATTTGTAGGCCCCTCTCTTGTGCAGGCGCCCAATAGGCTGATTGTAAAAATTGCAATGCCAACAATACGGAGTAATTTCAAAGTCAATTGGACACCAGTAGATGATGAAAGATGTTTTATCTTAACAAGAAATAGATGAAAAAAACCACCCGAAGGTGGTTTCAAAATGCAATGATCAGCTCTTGATCATTATTAACTACTTGCTCATTTTCCTTAAGAGTGATGGCTTGAGCTAGTCTTACAAAACTCAACAATGGTATCTGAGAATTTTAGATAGCGCGCATTGACTCTACGAGATTCACTCAATTCAGATATATCTTTAGAAACTTCATTCTTAAAACAGGCATCCTCATATCCGGGATGATATGGGGCCTCTTGGGTGTATTGATTTCTCATATTGCAGTCCTTATTCAGTAGATTTTTTATGAATTCATTTAAAAATACATTTGCTTGCTACTGAATTAGCTTGGGGAGGTATTCATTACGGGGCTCCTAATTATTGGCACGCATGCAATCAGCGCATGCAAACCTGCCGCTCCCCCTGTCCTTGATACCTGAGAGATTCACATTAAGCCTTGCTTAACGCTTGCTCCTTCGGTGCACCATGATTGGTGGCTCTCCAGACGGCTATTTAGGATAAGCAGTACTTCCCTATTAGGTACCTGAGCGTTCATGGGAGTTTGCGCCTTCGGTGGAGGTTTTCACCTCACTCTCCTGCTTGTGACAAAGTATATCTTGTTAGTTGTTTTTTGTCCCCAACTGCAATCGATGATAA
This sequence comes from Burkholderiales bacterium, assembly GCA_041307885.1. Classification (GTDB taxonomy): domain Bacteria; phylum Pseudomonadota; class Gammaproteobacteria; order Burkholderiales; family Burkholderiaceae; genus Polynucleobacter. The sequence goes on from JBFZCO010000062.1 coordinate 75,815, forward strand.
GAATACAAAAAGCCCTGCAAGCAGGGCTTTTGCACACATCAACTTTGCACTTATTTAGTGCGGTTTTTTGCTGTTTTTGAAGCTGGGCTAAATTGATCTTCAGCAGTCTTCATTGCCGTATTTACGCTTTTCTCAAAATGAGCAAAAGCATCTTGAGTGCTTGCACGCACCTGATCAAAGTTTTGCATCGTTGCATTAAATGCTGTTGTAAATGCACTAATGTAGGCTTCGGAACCTGCTGGCGCTTTTGATGTTGCAGCTTCAATAAAATTTTTCAAGTCATTTTGTGATTGATCAATTGCTGCATCAACTGCTTCAACTAGATCCTCTTTACCGCGACGTAATACTGCTGCAACCTTTTTTTGATATTCGGCGACTTGGGCTACTGCCTCTTGTACTTCAGGGCTTTGCAAAAGGTCTAAAGCCGCTTTGGCATCTTTACCCTTGAGTAGTTCTGCTGCTTTTGCTTGTGCATTTGCTACTGCTTGTTGAGCTGCTTGATAGTTAATCTCGGCTAATTCTTGGGCATTTTCTAGTGCATTCTGGCCCAATACACGGGCGTTTTCTGCAGATTTGGCTTGGTTTTCTGTAAATTGGTTGCTGAACATGACATTTCCTTTAAAGGTTAATTTGGTGCACTGCACCATATTAATCCCTTACCCAGTCAAGATCAAGGAAATAATTGCTGCAAAGCAATATATTTAACGAAATAATCTCCAGTTACGCTAAACGCCCAAGGACTATTACAAAGGGTTAGGTATTGGCAATGCGCATCAGCTTTAATAGTTCATCATCGTGCTCCGGCAAACCATCAAGCACATCTGCCAACTGAGGCATTTTTTTTAAAATTTCTTTTGCCATAAAAAAACGCATGGACCAGCTAGGGAAACGCCTTGCATCAATATCACTTAGCTCAAGCAGTCTTACGTATTGATGACGAGGATCTTTTTGAATTTTCTCCCACAAATTCGTTACTGCTAAACGAGGGCCCTCAATAGTTTGGCCAAAATGTTGGTTTTCATAAAAAAGCACGCCAGTAATATTGAGTCTTTGGTTTAA
>JBFZCO010000063.1:0-18632 GCA_041307885.1 Burkholderiales bacterium
GGGCGATACCCTTCACGGTCAAGCATGATCGTGCCTCAAATCCTTTAAAATCAATGATTTGATTATATCCATACATGAAAGCCTCACAGTCATTTCTCGCCACGCTAAAAGAAGCCCCCTCCGATGCTGAGGTGGTTTCTCACAAACTCATGGTGCGCGCCGGTTTAATTCGCAAACTGAGCGCAGGCATATATAACTATTTACCTTTGGGTTTGAAGGTTATTCGCAAAGTAGAGAACATCATTCGTGAAGAAATGAATCGTGCTGGTGCGATTGAATTACTGATGCCGATGATTCAACCTGCAGAGTTGTGGCAGGAGACAGGCCGTTGGGAAAAGATGGGACCTGAATTACTGCGGATAAAAGATCGACATGACCGCGATTTTTTAATTCAACCAACCTCTGAAGAGGTGATCACTGATTTAGCGCGCAACGAAATCCGCAGCTATAAACAGCTCCCGATTAATTTTTATCAAATACAGACAAAATTTCGAGATGAGCGTCGCCCTCGCTTTGGCATCATGCGTGGTCGTGAATTCAGTATGAAAGATGCATATTCATTCGATCGTGATACAGAAGGTTTGAAGAAGTCTTATTCAGCGATGTTTGATGCCTATACCCGCATCTTCAAGCGAATGGGTTTGAAGTTCCGTGCGGTGACAGCGGATAACGGTGCTATTGGCGGATCCGGTAGTCAAGAGTTCCATGTGATTGCTGATACGGGTGAAGATGCCATTGTGTATTGCCCTAATTCTGATTACGCAGCGAATTTAGAGGCTGCAGAATCAAGCTCTCTCATTGCATCCCGCGCGGCTCCAAGTCATGCAATGGCCAAGGTAGCTACGCCAGATCAAACCAATTGTGCAGATGTTGCTCTGTTCTTAAATTTGCCGATTGAGCAAACAGTCAAGTCTTTACTATTTGCAGCTGATCAGGCAGAGGGCCCAGCAAAATTATTTATGGTTTTAGTACGCGGCGACCATGAGCTTAATGAGATTAAGGCAAGCAAGATTCCTGGTATGGCCGAATCTCGCTTTGCTACAGAGTCAGAGATCAAGCAAGCTTGTGGTGCGCCTGCTGGTTACTTAGGGCCAGTTGGTGTTAGTGCTGATGTCACTGTAGTTGCTGATCGAACTGTTGCCAACATGTCAGACTTTGTCTGTGGCGCTAATTTTGCTGGCTATCACCTTACTGGTGTGAATTGGGGCCGTGATTTACCTGAGCCCTTAGTCATGGACCTCCGTAATGCTGTTGTTGGGGATCCTTCTCCTGACGGTAAAGGCGTAGTGGATATTTGTCGCGGTATTGAGGTGGGGCATGTATTCCAATTGGGTACGCGCTACTCTGAAGCAATGGGATGCACGTATCTTGATCAGCAAGGTAAAGCACAGCCGATGGTAATGGGTTGTTACGGTATTGGTGTCACTCGATTATTAGGCGCGGCGATTGAGCAGGGTAATGATGAGCGCGGAATTATTTGGCCAATTTCAATGGCGCCATTTGAAGTGGTGATCTGCCCAATGGGTTACGATAAATCAGATGCAGTAAGAGCGGCTGCCGATCAATTGCATGATGAACTCATAACTGCTGGAGTAGATGTTGTGTTGGATGATCGTGGCGAGAGACCGGGCGCGATGTTTGCTGATTGGGAATTAATTGGTGTGCCATTTCGGGTTGTCATTGGCGATCGCGGCCTAGTAGATGCTCAAGTTGAATTTAAAGGTCGTACTGAACTTGAGTCTCAAAACATTCCGCTTGCTCAAATTAAGGAAAAAGTGATTGCTGCTGTAGATGCAGCTAAGAAATTAGTTTCTTAAACTCAATTATTTTTTAAAGAGTCCGCCAAGTCCTTTGGCGGCTCCTTTGGCTGCCATGGATGCCATGGTACGCGCCATCTTGCCACCCTTGAACTGCTTCATCATGGTTTGCATTTGCTCAAACTGGGCCAGCATACGATTGACCTCTTGAACTTCGACACCTGCACCTGCTGCAATACGACGTTTGCGGGTAGCTTTTAGTAATTCAGGCTTGGCACGCTCTTTAGGGGTCATGCTGTCAATGATGCCGCGCATCCGTTTCGTTTGTTTATCAGCAGCACCCAAATTAGTTTTAGAGGCTGCTTGAGCCATGTGACTGGGGAGTTTATCCATGAAGCTAGCCATACCGCCCATCTGTTGCATCTGTGCCAGCTGGTCTCTGAAATCGCTGAGATCAAAACCACCCTTGGAAATTTTGCTTGCTAATTTTTCTGCTTTAGCAACATCGACGTTTTGTTGAGCTTGCTCAACTAAAGCAAGAATGTCCCCCATGCCCAAAATGCGACTGGCCATGCGCTCTGCATCAAATGCTTCCAAGCCATCCATTTTTTCGGCGACACCGATAAATTTGAGTGGTACGCCAGTGATTTGACGAACAGAAAGCGCAGCACCACCTCGTGAGTCACCATCTAACTTTGTCAGAATGACGCCAGTCAATGGCAACGCTTCATGGAAAGCCTTGGCCGTATTAACAGCATCTTGGCCGAGCATGGCATCCACTACAAATAGCGTCTCAATTGGATTTAAGTTTGCATGCAAGGTTTGTATTTCTTGCATCAGCACTTCATCAATACCAAGGCGTCCGGCGGTATCCACTATCAGAACATCGAAATAGTGACGGCGAGCCCAATCTAGAGCAGCAGCGGCAATTTCACTGGGTTTTTGATTGATGTTGCTCGGGAAAAATTCTGCACCAACTTGCTTGCTCACGGTTTCTAATTGCTCAATAGCAGCAGGTCGGTAGACGTCGCAAGAGACGGTGAGAACTTTCTTTTTTTTCTTTTCTTGTAAAAACTTGGCTAACTTACCTACGGATGTGGTTTTACCAGCACCTTGTAAGCCCGCCATCAAAATAACCGCTGGCGGTTGCGTTGCTAAGTTCAGTTCACCGCTTTGAGTACTATCCCCACGCATGACCTGGGTCAGCTCACGCTGGACTACGCCAACTAATGCTTGACCTGGGCTGAGACTTCCAACCACTTCCTCACCAAGGGCTTTAAATTTAATTTGCTCAAGTAAGGATTTGACTACTGGAAGGGCAACGTCAGCCTCCAGTAAGGCTAAACGGATCTCCCGGAGCATTTCTGCGGTATTGCTTTCAGTAAGGCGAGCTTGCCCCCGCATTGTTTTCACAACACGTGATAGACGGTCGGTGAGATTCTCTAGCATTTATCGATTAGACTTTCCAGATGGATATTTTAGGTTACTCAGGCTATGGATGGCTCCCATCCGCACTTTATTTGATCCTTTTGGTCGTTTTAAGCTTAAGACCTAAGGAGCAGGTAGAGTCTGCGGCCTATACAGGCTGGATTCAGGCGGCTATATTTTTGATTCTCGTGATTCACGGAATGCAGTTGCACGACTCGGTGTTTACTCCCCAAGGCTTTGTATTTGGGTTTGCTCAAGATCTCTCCTTGATAGCCTGGGTCGGACTTGCTTTTTATTGGTTCCAGTCTTGGTTCTTACCAATTGCTAGTCTACGCTGGCTGGTTTTAATGTTCGCGCTGATTTGCTCCATATTGCCGGTTTTATTCTCTGGTACCCTCATTTCCCCAATAGCGGTATCAGATCCTTGGTTCAAGGGCCATTTCATCGTCGCCACAATTTCTGTTGGGCTGTTGAGCTTGGCAGCCATGCATGCCATGCTGATGAGTGTTCAAGATAGGGCTTTACATCGTCAATTGTCAATTGTTCCTAATAGTCAAATAGGCCATTGGCTCGAGGACTTACCCCCACTGATGACCATGGAGAGCCTGCTCTTTAATTTGCTCTATGTTGGTTTTGCCCTACTGAGCTTGACCGTATTTTCTGGATTACTCTTTTCTCAAACCTTGTTTGGTAAGCCACTGGTTTTTGATCACAAAACGATCTTTGCATTAATTTCTTGGTTCTTGTTTGCTGGCTTGATTATTGCCCGCTGGCGAGTGGGTCTTCGAGGACGCGTAGCGGTTCGTTGGGTCTTAAGTGCTTACACCGCCTTGTTATTGGCTTATGTCGGTAGCCGTTTTGTCCTAGAAGTCATTTTGCAAAGGACATGAAGTTTTGATTAAGTGGCTTTTATTATTTGTCGGCGTAGTCCTTTTTTATTTTTGGTACAAAGGAAAAAAGCAGCTGAAGTTCGATCAAGAGCAGGCTGCAACAGTAAAGACAAAGCAAGCCGCGATTCCAGATCCAGAAGTAATGGTGCAGTGCCGGTATTGCTCTGTTCATTTACCCAAGTCAGAAACTATTTCCCAAGAGGGGCGTTTTTATTGCTCCCAAAAACATCTCAATGCCTTAGATGAAAAAGGTTGGTTGGGTTCCGCAGCTTGGCGAGTATCACCGAATCAGGACCTGCGACCTGATGGCACGACACCAGATTTACTGGTTATTCATCACATTAGCTTGCCCCCGAGCGGCTTTGTAAATCGCCATTGCACTGGTTTTATTGTGGATTTTTTTCAAAATAAGCTAGATACCTCGCTGCACCCCTATTTTCAGGAGATTGCCGATCAAAAAGTCTCAAGCCACTTTTTGATCTCTCGAGGCGGTGAAGTCTTTCAGTTTGTATCAACCCAAAATAGAGCTTGGCATGCAGGCCTCTCGGCATTTTTGGGGCGAGAAAAATGCAATGATTTCTCGATTGGTGTTGAGTTAGAGGGCGATGGCGCACACCCTTTTGAAGAAATTCAGTATGAAACTCTTGCCAAATTAAGTGCCCAATTAAGAGTTGTTTACCCAAATTTGCAGTTCGCTGGGCACAGCGATATTGCTCCTGGAAGAAAGACGGATCCTGGCGCGCAATTTAATTGGCAAAAATTTCAAACTAAGGCTGCAATTTCGCCAGAGAAACTCCCCTTTGGCTTGGAATCTCGTTAAGCCAATAATTTGTATGTGAGTACACGCTCACTTTCTTCCCCTTTGTCTTAAAAAGACCTGCGAAATCCGCACCAAAATAAGCCCTAATTTCTTGAAAAGATAGGGAAAAGTACTAATAAATATTCATCAGAAATATCTTACTAAATTCTGAATATTTCCCTATACTTAGTGTCAAATGCGCTTCGAGACACTAGATGTAGTGTTTGAATACAGCAATACCCCATTGTTTTTTAACGATTTTTTGTCCAAATAACTATATAAAAAGCAGGAAAAATATGACATTTTCGAATCCACAGACAGCAGGACAGACTGCAGGTACAAATAATCCAGGGATGAATCCTTCTGAAGCCATGAATCAAGCACCTTCTGCGGGCTTTGTTGCTGGTGGTGTTGGTGGCGGTCAAGCTACTCAATTATCAGATTACAAAATCATTCGTCGCAATGGATCAGTCGTGGCTTTTGAGCCCTCGAAAATTGCCATTGCAGTCACAAAAGCATTTTTAGCCGTCAACGGCGGCCAAGGTGCTGCCTCCGCTCGAGTGCGTGAGCAAGTTGAACAATTGACGCATGCGGTTGTCCGCGCTTTGCTTCGTAGCCGTCCAAATGGTGGAACCTTTCACATTGAAGATATTCAGGACCAGGTTGAGTTGGCACTGATGCGCAGTGGTGAGCATAACGTTGCGCGTGCTTATGTTCTGTACCGTGAGAAGCGTAATCAAGAGCGCGCTTCACAGCAGGGTATTGCCCAAGAAACTCAAGCTGCTACACAGGCTGGAGAGTCTGGATTAAAAGTCACTGATAACGGTGTCGAGAAGTGGTTGGATATGGCTGCATTACGCACCATTATTGAAGCAGCTTGTGAAGGTTTAGGTACTCATATTGATGCAAGCCCAATCATTACAGAGACGATTAAGAATTTGTATGACGGCGTTCCAATGGCGCAAGTGTATGACTCAGCAATCTTGGCATCACGTACATTGATTGAAAAAGATCCTGCCTATAGTCAAGTAACAGCACGTATCTTGATGCATGTTATTCGTAAAGAAATCTTAGGTCGTGAGGTATTGCAAGGTGATATGCAGGCCGAGTACAGCACCTATTTTGCTAAGTACATTAATGAAGGTATTTCTGCTGAGTTATTAGATCCACGCATGCGTGAGTTTGATCTTCCACGCTTGGCTGCCGCCTTGAATGCTAGTCGTGATCTGCAATTTAACTATCTCGGTTTACAAACATTGTATGACCGCTACTTCTTGCATATTGAAGATCGTCGTATTGAAATGCCACAGGCATTCTTCATGCGTGTTGCGATGGGCTTGGCATTGAATGAAATGGATCGTGAGCGTCGTGCAATTGAGTTCTATGAAATTCTTTCGACATTTGATTTCATGTCTAGCACTCCAACTCTGTTTAACTCTGCGACAACCCGTCCTCAGTTATCTAGCTGCTATTTGACGACAGTTGATGACGATTTAGATGGCATCTACGAAGCATTGAAAGAAAATGCTCTGCTTTCTAAGTTTGCTGGTGGCCTAGGTAATGACTGGACTAATGTTCGTGCTTTAGGAAGTCATATCAAAGGAACAAATGGTAAGTCCCAAGGTGTTGTGCCTTTCTTAAAGGTAGTAAACGACACAGCTGTTGCCGTGAATCAAGGTGGTAAACGTAAGGGTGCTGTTTGTGCTTACTTAGAGACATGGCATTTGGATATTGAAGAATTCTTGGAGTTGCGTAAGAACACTGGTGATGATCGTCGCCGTACGCACGATATGAACACATCTAACTGGATTCCTGATTTATTCATGAAGCGTGTCATGGAGGGTGGCGAGTGGACGCTATTTTCACCATCCAATACGCCTGATTTGCATGACAAGTATGGCAAAGCATTTGAAGCAGCCTATGTTGCTTATGAGAAAAAAGCTGATGCTGGTGAGTTAAAGCCATTCCGTCGTATTCCGGCGCAGCAACTATGGCGCAAGATGCTAGGTATGTTGTTTGAAACTGGTCACCCTTGGATTACATTCAAAGATCCTTGCAACATCCGTAGCCCACAACAACATATTGGCGTTGTCCACTCATCTAACTTATGTACAGAAATTACTCTCAATACAAATGAGAGCGAGATTGCTGTTTGTAACTTGGGTTCAGTGAATTTGACGGCGCATATGACTACCGATGCATCTGGCAAGATGGTTTTGGATCATGAAAAGCTCCAAAGAACAGTCCGCACAGCAATGCGCATGTTGGATAACGTGATTGACATCAACTACTACGCAGTTGCTAAGGCGCGTAATTCCAATCTAAAGCACCGTCCGGTCGGCATGGGCATTATGGGCTTCCAGGATTGCTTGCACATGCAACGTATTCCTTACGCAAGTGATGAGGCTGTGAAGTTCGCCGATTCTTCTATGGAAGCGGTTTGCTACTATGCATACCAAGCTTCAAGTGAATTAGCCGAAGAGCGTGGCGTTTACAGTACATACAAAGGCTCCTTATGGGATCGCGGCATTCTGCCGCAAGACTCTGTAGCTTTGCTGGCAGAGGAGCGTGGCGGTTATGTTGAGGTAGATAGTTCTTCCACAATGAATTGGGATGGCTTGCGTGCCCGTATTAAGCAGCATGGTATGCGCAACTCTAACTGCGTTGCCATTGCCCCAACTGCAACGATTTCTAACATTATTGGTGTGTCAGCTTGTATCGAGCCGACTTTCCAGAACTTGTTTGTGAAATCTAATCTTTCTGGCGAATTTACAGTTGTAAATGAGTACTTGGTACGTGACTTAAAAGATCGTGGCTTGTGGGATGAAGTGATGATTGCTGACTTGAAGTATTTTGATGGCACTTTGTCCAAGATCGATCGTGTTCCGCAAGATTTACGTGATTTGTATGCAACTGCCTTTGAGGTTGAGCCAACCTGGTTGGTTGAGGCAGCTTCGCGTCGTCAAAAATGGATTGACCAAGCGCAGTCACTCAATATTTACATGGGTGGCGCATCTGGTAAGAAATTGGACGATACCTATAAGTTGGCATGGTTACGTGGTCTGAAAACGACTTACTACCTGCGCACGATGGCTGCAACCCACGTTGAGAAATCGACTGTAGCGAGTGGCCAGCTCAATTCAGTTTCTAGTGGTGGTGGCGTTAATGGTACGGATGCAGCGGCGCAGCAAGCCGATGGCCCTGTTTGCACTATGCGTCCAGGTGATACTGGTTTTGAAGAATGTGAAGCATGTCAGTAAGCCATTTGCTTGCTGATTAATAAAAAAAGAAATTTAGGAGAGAATTATGTTGAACTGGGAAGAAGAAGTTGCACCAGCCCTAGCAAAAGCTGGGCTAGCACAGCAACCCATCGTGGCAGAGCCACAGCGCCCACAAGCTGATCAAGTTGCAATTGCACCTCAAGTTGTTGCACCTGCAGCAACTGCGAGTACATCTGCATCAGGTGGCGCCGCACTTCGCGTCAATGCTGCAGATAAACGCGTTATTAATGCAAAGACAGACGTTAATCAGCTAGTTCCTTTTAAATATAAGTGGGCTTGGGAGAAGTATTTAGCGGGTTGCGCTAACCATTGGATGCCTCAAGAGATCAATATGAATCGCGATATCGCGCTTTGGAAAGATCCCAATGGTTTAACTGAAGATGAGCGTCGCATCATTAAGCGCAACCTTGGCTTTTTCACTACTGCAGACTCTTTAGCGGCCAATAATATTGTTTTGGGTACTTATCGCCACATTACTGCGCCTGAATGTCGTCAATATTTACTCCGTCAGGCTTTTGAAGAGGCAATTCATACTCACGCATACCAGTACATTGTCGAATCACTTGGTTTAGATCAGAGTGAAATCTTCAATGCGTATAACGAAATTGAGTCTATTCGTGCCAAAGATCAGTTCTTAATTCCCTTCATTGATGTCTTGACTGACCCCAATTTCAAAACAGGAACATTAGAAAACGATCAAAAATTACTTCGTTCTCTCATCGTTTTTGCTTGCGTAATGGAAGGATTATTCTTTTATGTTGGTTTTACGCAAATACTTGCAATGGGTCGTCAAAACAAAATGACTGGTGCTGCCGAGCAGTATCAATACATCCTTCGAGATGAGTCAATGCACTGTAATTTTGGTATCGATTTAATTAATCAAATCAAGCTGGAGAACCCGCAGTTATGGACTTCTGCGTTTAAAGATGAGATCAAATCGATCTTCGAAAAAGCAGTTGAATTAGAGTACCGTTATGCAGAAGATACGATGCCTCGTGGAGTGCTCGGATTGAACGCGCCGATGTTCAAAGGGTACCTAAGATACATCTGCAATCGTAGATGTTTGCAAATAGGACTTGACGCGATGTTCCCAAATGAAGAGAATCCATTCCCATGGATGTCAGAAATGATTGATCTGAAAAAAGAACGAAACTTTTTTGAGACACGCGTTATTGAGTATCAAACTGGTGGTGCGCTAAGTTGGGAGTAGTCATTTAGTACTAGCGCATAACCGGATAAATAGGAGATTAGACGGTTGGATAGTTTTAAAAGTCAGCAAAACCAGACTCAAATCCAAAAACCCTTATCTAAGGGTGTCTGGGCTATTCTCTCTGTTTTTTCCAGCAAATTTAAGAAGCCGTTGTCCTTTGGGACCACGGCTTTTTTTCCAAGATTCATTAGCGTGCAGCACTTAGCATCAAGCCGCGCGCCGATGAATGGCTCGCTCGTCGGCTCCAATTGGTTGAAAAACCAAGCGGAAATGAATGGTCGGGTCTTCTTAATCGGTAGTTTGTACTAATCCTCACGTGAAGGAGCATTACTATGGCAATCGCCAAGAAAAAACCTGCTGCAAAGAAACCTGCTGCTAAAAAAGCTGCTGCTAAAAAGCCAGCTGCTAAAAAAGTAGCTAAGAAGCGTCCTGCTGCTAAAAAAGCTGCTGCTAAAAAGCCAGCTGCTAAAAAAGTAGCTAAGAAGCGCGTAGCAAAAAAAAAGTAAGTAAGCCTGCTGCGAAGAAAGCGGGCAAGGCTGTAAAAAAGCCCGTGGCTAAAAAAGCTGCTGCTTCAACAACGTTGAATCCTGCTGCTGCTTGGCCCTTCCCAACTGGCACACGTCCATAAGCCCTGCTTAGGTTGTGTGAAGTTCAAAGGGATCTCTCACGAGATCCCTTTTTTATTGCCGTAATTTCAGTATGGCTAATTTAGAAGGTAAATCCAAAGGCGGATTTGAATTGAGCACCAATTTCATCTTTACTCATTTGGTGATTTTGGGGTCCTTGATGAGTAATCTTGATTGAGCCCATCAAGCTAGCTAATCTTCCAGTAGTTTCCCAATCCATACTATTTTCCAATCCAAACAGCAGTCCACCTCGAAAAGCATCGCCACAGCCAGTCGGATCAACTACTTTTGCTGCTGGTACCGGTGGAATCGCAATGCATTTACCATCAGAGTAAATATCTGCCCCTTGTGCGCCTTTAGTAACGATTAAAGCCTTTACTCTTTGCGCAACTTTTGCAAGGCTAAGCCCAGTTCTTTGAGAAAGCATCTCACCTTCGTAATCATTGACAGCCAAATAGCTGGCAATATCGACTAATTCCAATAATTCGGGGCCATTAAACATGGGTAAGCCTTGGCCTGGATCAAAGATGAATGGAATTCCTGCTTCAGCGAGCTGATGACAATGCTCCCACATACCTTGACGCCCATCTGGCGCAACAATTCCAAACTTGGCATGACCCTTAGAGTTCTTGGTGCGTTCTGCAACTACTGCTGACACTTGATTAAGGTGTGATTCACCCATTGCTCCTGGGTGAAATGCGGTAATTTGATTGTTCGATTGATCGGTTGTGATCATGGCTTGAGCTGTAAACGCATTTTCAATTTGGCGGATATGGCTTGCATCGATCTTTAGCAACTTTAAGCGCTCAAGATAAGGTGTGGCATCCCCGCCAACAGTGGCCATGATGATGGGATCACCTCCAAGCAGACTTAAGTTGTAGGCAATATTGCCTGCGCAGCCACCGAATTCTCGGCGCATTGTTGGGACCAGGAAGGCTACGTTGAGAATATGGATCTGCTCTGGCAGAATTTGATCAGCAAACTTTCCCTCAAAGTTCATGATGGTGTCGTATGCGATAGAACCGCAGATCAAGCTAGACATAGGTATTTACTTTCTTATAAGAAATGAAGCACAAAGGGGTTTTGGTATTCACAAAGTGGTTTATTGGGGGTAAAAAATTCTCACACGATACCCGGCAGCATCAATTGGTAGTGAAATCGGTATTTCGAGTTTAAATATTTCACCAGAAGGTGCGCCATATTGTAAAAAACGGGGATGTTTTTCTTGCCAAATAATTGGCAGCCACTCTTCAGGACTCAAACGGGTTGTTTTAATTTCAGATTCATCGGCATCAGTCAATGCAATTTCTAAATTTGGGAATAAAACAGGCAGTGCAAGACGATTTTGTATTTCAACTTGCAATATAGATTGATTTGCAGGGATTTTAAGGCCCTCTCGCGGGTTTTCTGTTGTCAGTGTGGCCGAAGTTATTTTCCATGCGGAAAAATCGCTTACAGATCGATTAACGCATCCTAATACATGACAAATTTTTTCATCTAACTTCTGTAAACCTGAAAATGCACTGACTGCAATTGGATGAGAGCTGCCATCGACTCGAGTTGCTAATGCTGGCAGCAAAGAATTTCTGGATAAATGTTCACCAAAAATGATCAGCAGGAGAATAAAAGCAGTAAGAAGAATTAATTTAAGACTTTTTTTTTGAGTCGGCGCCAAGATGCTGGTCATTTTGTTTGGTAAGGTGCCATGCAGGCAGACCCAACCCTCACTCTCTTTCCAGACGGAAAGCTTGAGCCATTGGCTATAGGTAGCAATTACCTCTTCTGCCTGTCGCTCAAGAACTCCGGAGAGAACAATTTTTCCACCAGGACATATTTTATTTACCAACGCAGGGGCGAGCACCTGTAATGGATTGGCCAAAATATTCGCCATGACGATGTCATATTTTGTATCCGCTGCTAGCTCTGGCGCATTCTCATTGGGTAAAACAAAGCGGATAGTCGTGTTATTAATTTCTGCATTACTGCGAGCGGCAACCATCGCTTGTGGGTCAATATCTGTACCAATTACTGGATTACAACCTAACTTTGCGGCTGCAATGGCCAAAATTCCAGATCCACAACCATAATCCAGGAGACTTTGGTTTTGTAATTGCGTATTTTGCTCAAGCCATAACAAGCAAAGATGTGTTGTAGGGTGGCTACCGGTACCAAAAGCTAAGCCAGGATCAACCGCCAAGCAAATTGCATTTGGATCAGTTGGGGCTTCATGCCACGATGGCACTACCCAAATGCGCTCACCAATTTGAATAGGAGCAAATTGACTTTGGGTTAAACGTACCCAATCTTGCTCTTCAACAATCTTTGCTTGAGGATTGGAAAGGTTAAATCCAGCCTCTTTGAGACTCGCCAACAACTCTGGAATGAAATTGAGTGCATCAGAGTCATCGATTTGGGGATTAAAAAGCGCAGTGACGGCAGAGCGATCCCAAGCTTGTACCTCAGGCGAAAGGCCCGGCTCACCGTAAAGTGGGTTTTCATCATATCCACCAGCAGCAGCATCCTCAACCGTGACGGAGAGGGCGCCCACCTCCAGTAATGCATCACCTAAGGGCTCTGCAATTTCAGCAGGTACCGTGAAAACGAGTTCACGATAAGACATACGGGCTCTGCATCAGCATCTTAAGTGGGGTAAAGCTTAAGGCTTACCGCGACTAGCTGCTTGTTCTTCGAGACGATGCTCCAGATAGTGAATGCTGGTACCGCCTTCTATGAAGTTAGGATCAAGCATGAGCTCACGATGCAAAGGAACATTTGTAGTGATGCCATCAATGACCATCTCAGAAAGCGCAATTTGCATACGACGAATCGCTTGTTCCCGAGTATTCCCGTAGGAGATTAACTTACCGATCATTGAATCGTAATTTGATGGCACAACGTAACCACTGTAGGCATGTGAGTCAACTCGAATGCCAGGACCTCCAGGCATATGGAATGAACCAATGCGACCGGGGCTTGGAGTGAATTTGAATGGATCTTCTGCATTGAGGCGACATTCAATCGCATGACCACGGAAAACAATATCTTTTTGGCGGTAGCTTAGTTTCAAGCCTGCTGCGATGCGGATTTGCTCCTGAACAATATCAACCCCAGTAATCATTTCTGTGACTGGATGCTCTACTTGAACGCGGGTGTTCATCTCGATAAAGAAGAACTCGTTATCTTCATATAGGAACTCAAAGGTACCAGCACCTCGGTAACCAATTTTTCTGCAGGCTTCTGCACAACGCTCACCTATTTTTGCAATCAAGCGACGGTCAATGCCAGGAGCAGGGGCCTCTTCAATCACTTTTTGATGGCGGCGTTGCATTGAGCAATCACGTTCACCAAGCCAAATTGCATTGCCATGGGTATCGGCCAGAATTTGAATTTCAACGTGGCGAGGTTTCTCTAGAAACTTCTCCATATAGACTTCTGGATTTCCAAAGGCGCGACCAGCCTCTTCTTTGGTCATATTGACTGCATTGAGGAGCGCAGCTTCTGTATGGACTACACGCATACCGCGACCACCACCACCACCTGCAGCTTTAATGATGACTGGGTAGCCAACACGTTTTGCTGTCGCAAGAATTTCTTTTGGATTATCGGGCAGCGCACCTTCAGATCCAGGGACACAGGGAACGCCAGCCTTAATCATGGCACGCTTGGCTGAAACCTTATCACCCATCAGGCGAATCGATGCTGCTGTAGGACCAATAAATGCAAAACCTGACTTCTCTACGCGTTCTGCAAAGTCAGCATTTTCAGAGAGGAATCCATAACCTGGATGGATTGCTTCTGCATCGGTGACTTCCGCAGCGGAAATAATGGCGGGCATATTGAGATAGCTCAGCGGAGAGGGAGGGGGCCCAATACAAACAGCCTCATCTGCCAGTCTCACGTATTTCGCCTCTTTATCTGCAGTGGAATACACCACCACAGTTTTAATTCCCAACTCGCGGCATGCTCGTTGGATCCGCAGAGCAATTTCTCCGCGATTGGCAATCAGAATCTTATCGAACATGTCGGGTCTGAGTTAAGTAATACGGTGGATTGGAATTGATCTAAAAAACAATGACAGATCATTAAGTAATGATGAAAAGTGGTTGGTCAAATTCAACGCCTTGACCGTTTTCACACAGAATTTGCTTAATCACACCATCTTTTTCAGATTCAATTTCGTTTAGCAGTTTCATGGCCTCAATGATGCAGAGCGTTTGACCTACCTTGACGATATCGCCAACGTTGACGAAGTTCGGTGATTCTGGATTTGGCGCGCGGTAGAAAGTGCCTACCATCGGCGAGCGAGATACAAAGCCGGTTTCAACAGGTGCTTCTTCAACAGCAGGAGCGGTAGGAGCAGGTGTTGCGCTTGCTGAGGATGCTGCTGCTACTGGCGCTGCAGCGGCATAAACCACCTGACCTATTGGAGAAGATGAGCCTGAATTAACAATGCGAACGCGGTCTTCCCCTTCGTTGACCTCTAACTCAGAAATTCCCGATTCGGAAACGAGGTCAATGAGGGTTTTAAGTTTTCTTAGATCCATGGAAAGGTTTCCTCTCTAGTAATTCTGAATTAATTTTTATTTTTGTAAGCGTGCAATCGCAGCTTGCAGTGCTAATTCGTAGCCTATTGCACCTAATCCACAAATAACTCCAGTAGCAATATCTGATAAGTAGGAGTGTTTTCGGAACTCTTCCCGTTGGTGGATGTTAGATAGATGAACTTCAGTAAACGGTATGGCTACTCCCGCCAAGGCATCACGAAGAGCAACGCTAGTGTGGGTAAAGGCACCTGGATTGATGATGATGAAATCAATGCCATCTTGTTTTGCCTTTTGAATACGATCAATGAGTTCGCCTTCATGATTGCTTTGGAAGGTAGATAGATCAACAGAGCTGGTCTTAGCGATACTGCCAAGTTTTGTATGAATGTCTTCCAGCGTCGTTTTGCCATATACCTCTGGCTCACGCGTCCCAAGTAAGTTGAGATTTGGGCCTTGAATTACAAGAATTGAAGTATTTTTCGACATAGATCGATATTTTTAGAGACAGTTAGGTTTAATTAGGTAATTACAGCTTTTCTCTAAAACTGCTTACTTAATGACGGTAAATAGGCATTGAGTACAGGGGGCAGTATACCCCCAGATTCCTTTTGAGATCATGAATATGGCGCCCTAAAAACACCCTTTTTTGCTTAAATTAGGGCTAAATTTAGATTAAATACGGGCGATTTAGACTTAAGTAAATATCTACAAAAGTTCTTATAAAGCTAAATTTATGGCTTTTCGGAGCTCTTCTTCGCTTATTTTTCCTAATTTGCTGCTAGTAGCTATGCCCTTAGCATCAATAACGATAGTGTAAGGAAGTGCGCCTTGAGCGTTTCCCATCTGCTTCGAAAGAGCGCTTCCCTCGAGGCCACCCATAACGATTGGGTAGGAAACGGAAGTCGTTTCAAGAAATTGACGTATGTTAGAGGGAGAATCGATACCGATACCGACAAATAAGACATTTTTGCTTAAGAACTCTGCCTGTAATAGATCTAGGGTTGGCATTTCCTCAATACAAGGTGGGCACCAGGAGGCCCAAAAATTCACTACTAGCACTTTTCCACGCCATTCATCGGCATTAATGGATTTGCCATCAGGTGTTTTCCATGGATTTGAAAAGAAGGCTTGAATGGCGGGCTCACTGGCCAAACCAGTTTTATATTTCCACTGGGCAGTCAGGACGCCTAATGCCAGTGCCAAAAGACCGATTCCAACAATATAAATCCACCATCTTCGATTCATTGCAACTCCTTAGCTAAAATTTGCCAATGCATATTCATATCTTGGGCATTTGCGGTACTTTCATGGGCGGCATTGCCGCAATCGCTCGGCAGGCTGGACATCGCGTTACTGGCTGTGATGCCAACGTGTATCCACCAATGAGTACTCAACTTGAGGCTCAAGGCATCGAACTGATTGAGGGGTTTTCACCAGATCAATTATTACAGTTTGAGACGATGCCTGATTTATTTGTGATTGGCAATGTGGTTTCACGCGGTAATCCATTAATGGAAGCGATTCTGAATCAAGGGCTTCCCTATATTTCGGGTCCGCAGTGGTTGGGTGAACAGGTTTTATACGGCAGGCATGTCTTGGCAGTCGCTGGCACTCATGGAAAAACAACGACATCAGCCATGCTCGCCTGGATTTTAGAATTTAATGGTTTTAAGCCAGGATATTTGATCGGGGGCGTACCGCTAAATTTCACTGTATCAGCCCATTTGGGTGAGAGTAAATATTTTGTTATTGAGGCCGATGAATACGACACTGCATTTTTTGATAAACGCAGTAAGTTTGTTCACTACAGGCCACGCACAGCACTACTAAATAATTTGGAATTTGATCACGCAGATATTTTTGCTGACCTAGCTGCCATTGAAACGCAGTTTCATCATTTGGTTCGTACCGTTCCTGGTGACGGTCTGATTGTTGTCAATGGGGAGGAGCCTGCCTTAGAGCGTGTAATAACCAGAGGAGTTTGGGCGCCTGTAGAGAAGTTTGGCCAGAATCAAAACAATACATGGTCCTTAATTTCTCAAGCGGGTGATGGGTTTATTGTTCTCAAAAATGGTCAAGAAGTAGCAACAGTAGAGTGGGCATTCGACTCTGGGGTAATGGGTCGACATAATCAACTCAATGCATTAGCAGCAGTTGCCTGCGCAAACCATATTGGAATTACTCCGGTTGCTGCAGCACGTGCTTTGGCAAGCTTTAAGAATGTGAAGCGTCGCCTTGAAACGATCGGTGTAGCTAATGAGATCACTGTCTATGATGACTTTGCACATCATCCAACCGCGATTACCACCACAGTGGATGGCCTGCGTCGTCGTGTTGGAAAAGCACGCATCTTGGCTGTGCTTGAACCAAGATCGAATACGATGAAGTTGGGTGTTATGAAAGCGCAATTACCAAATAGCTTGGAAGCAGCTGATAAGGTATTCGCATATGGTGCAAGCTCCGGAAAAGAATCTCTTGGTTGGGATTTAAATGAAGTTCTCTCCCCTTTAAATACCGACGACAAACATCGTGCTTTAGCCTTTGATGATGTATCTGTTTTAGTGCAAGCTATTGCTCGGGAAGCTAGGGCAGGTGATCATATTTTAGTAATGAGCAATGGCGGATTTGGTGGCGTGCATCAAAAAATATTAACTGCAATAAAAGAGAAAGCAGAGTAACAAGCATGAGACTAAAAGACAAAGTAGCGATCATTACAGGCGCTGCCAAGGGGATTGGTTTTGCAACTGCAAAGCGATTTGCTCAGGAGGGCGCTAAAGTCATGATTACCGACATTGGCTCAGATATTGTGAAAGCGGCAGCAGAGCGAATTACCCATGCTGAGGCCTATGAAATGAATGTGACAGATCGCGGAAGTATTCAGGCTACTGTCGATCAAATCATACAGCGTCATGGCCGTATTGATATCTTAATTAATAATGCAGGTATTACCCAAGATGCGCGCCTAGTGAAAATGACAGAAGCGCAGTTTGATAATGTGATTGATGTGAATTTAAAGGGCGTTTTTAATTGCACTCAATTGGTTGTACCGCATATGCTAGAGGCAGGTAAGGGCGCTATTGTGAATGCTTCAAGTGTGGTTGGTATTTATGGAAATTTTGGCCAGACAAACTACTCAGCTACTAAATTTGGTGTTATTGGTTTTACGAAAACTTGGGCGCGAGAACTGGGCGCTAAGGGTGTCAGGGTAAATGCAGTTTGCCCAGGCTTTATCGCCACTGAAATGGTGAAAGCGATGCCAGATAATATTTTGCAAGATATTGAGCGACGTAGTTGGCTTGGCCGCTTAGGTACTCCAGAAGAGATGGCTAATGTGTATTTATTTTTAGCTAGTGATGAGGCAAGTTATGTAAATGGTGTTGCGCTTGAGGCCAGCGGCGGGATCTCCCTCTAAGCATGCATCTTTTATACGAAGAAGGTGGCGACATTAAAGTGGCCACAGCCCAGTCTGCCGTGGGGGCAGGGGACGCCGAATCATGGCAAGCCACCAGCCTTTCCGGCAAGAAAATCAAGCTAAAAGCCAAAGAGGTTTGGCTGCGCTTTGAAAAACCAGATCCTCAAGTACTCATAGATGAAGCCGCCGCCCTTGCTAAAGAAATGGATTTGCAATTTCTGTGGGATTGCGCACCCGATGAAGAGTTTGGATTGCTTGACGTGGCTCTTGAATATTTTGGCTCCCAGGCAGCGATTACTCAGCAAGCTGCTTTAGCCATTGCTTTGCAGGGGGCACCAGTATTCTTTCGTCGCAAAGGACGTGGGCGTTTTCAAAGAGCGCCACTAGAGCAATTGCAGGCTGGCCTAGCTGCGTTAGATCGTAAACAAAAAGAATTAGAGCAGCAAACGCTATGGCAGCAAGACTTAGTTGCCGGAGTCTTCCCTGAGACTCTGAAATCGCAAGCTAAGCAATTACTTTTTGCCCCAGACAAAAACACTTCAGCCTATAAGGCGCTCATTGCAGCTTGTACGGAGTCTGGTGAGTCACCAGCACAATTGATGATTCGGTGTGGTGCGATTGACTCCCCGCTTGATTTCCACCAAGGCATGTTTTTAAAGGCGCACTTTCCAGGTGGCGCTGCTCA
>JBFZCO010000064.1:0-8654 GCA_041307885.1 Burkholderiales bacterium
GTGTGCCAATTTCTTCGATTAATACTCGAAGCAAGCCAACAGATGGCGAGGGGAGCTTACAGGTTCACCTAGACCCCAATGAAAAAATTGGGAATGCTAAAGTATTTGCCATTTACGGCAAGGGAGGCATCGGAAAGAGTACAACCTCTTCCAATTTGTCTGCTGCATTCTCATTACTGGGTAAACGGGTTATTCAGATCGGCTGCGATCCAAAGCACGACTCGACCTTTACGCTTACTAAAAAGCTTGTTCCTACAGTAATTGACATACTGGAATCAGTCGACTTTCATTCAGAAGAACTCAGAGTAGAGGATTTCGTCTACGAGGGTTTTAACGGTGTGATGTGCGTAGAGGCTGGTGGCCCACCTGCAGGAACAGGTTGTGGAGGTTATGTTGTAGGTCAGACTGTTAAGCTTTTAAAAGAGCACCATTTACTAGAAGATACCGACATTGTTATTTTTGATGTCTTGGGAGATGTGGTGTGTGGCGGCTTTGCAGCACCATTACAGCATGCTGATCGAGCACTCATTGTTGCAGCAAATGATTTTGATTCGATTTTCGCAATGAATCGTATTGTTCAGGCTATCAGCGCTAAAGCAAAAAACTATAACGTCCGTTTAGGTGGTGTGATCGCTAATCGCAGCGCGGATACAGACCAGATTGATAAATTCAATACGCGGGTAGGCTTAAAAACCATGGCTCATTTTCCAGATCTCGATGCGATTCGTAAAAGCCGCCTCAAAAAATGTACCGTTTTTGAAATGGAATCGACCCCAGAGATTGAGAAGGTCAAAGATGAATATATGCGTTTAGCTGCTAGCTTGCTTTTGGACGACGATCCCTTAATGACGGAGTCACTCAAAGACCGTGAAATATTTGATTTGCTAGGATTTGATTAATCATGGGCGCTATCTCTTATTTAAATAGACGTAGTAAGTTGCAGGACTATTTTGATCGGACTGCAAATGATGCTTGGGCAAAATTAACCTCTGATGCCCCAGTTAGCGGTATTAGGGCAACAGTGAGAGCGGGGCGCGATCAAATGCGCTCCAATCTCATCGCACGCTTGCCAGAGTCATTAATTGGGAAGCGAATTTTGGATGCGGGATGTGGAACAGGGGCATTGGCTTTGGAGTTGGCCAAAAAAGGAGCCCATGTCGTTGCTATTGATTTATCTCCCAATCTGATTGAGTTAGCAAAGGAAAGAATACCCGCAAGCGATCGTCAAAATATTGAGTTTTTATCCGGGGATATGCTTGACGAGGGTTTGGGAGAGTTTGACTATGTTGTTGGCATGGATTCTATGATCCATTACTGCGCTAGCGACATGTTGGTGGTGCTTGAGAAGTTGGCTCCGAGGGTTGAGCAAAAGATCCTATTTACCTTTGCACCTAGCACGCTTCCCCTCGAAGTCATGATTCGTGTTGGTCGGCTATTTCCAAGAAAAGATAGGGCGCCGTTTATAGAGCCAATTAGCCAAGTGAAATTGAGTAAGTTGATTGATCAATCTCCTTGGTTCACGAATTGGACGATTCCTCATACCCAATTAGTTTCCAGTGGTTTTTACAAGTCTCAACTCATGGAGCTTGAAAAAACATCATGATTAATCTGTCTAAGATGGCCAAGACATGGACGAGGATTGATCCTCGCTTTTTGCCTTTTGCTGATGTGGCTACTCCAGATTTACCTCTGAGTCGCCTTCTAAGACTATCTTTGTTTCAAGTTTCTGTTGGAATGGCAACAGCACTTTTGGTCGGCACTTTAAACCGAGTCATGATTGTTGAATTGCATATGGATGCATGGATGGTGGCCTTGATGGTGGCATTGCCATTAATCTTTGCCCCATTTAGAGCGCTGATTGGCCATAAGTCAGATACCCATCGATCTATTTTGGGCTGGAGAAGAGTGCCTTATATTTGGATTGGTACTTGGTTGCAGTTTGGTGGTTTAGCCATCATGCCTTTTGCACTCATCATCCTGTCTGGAGATACGCATTGGCCCGCTTGGTTTAGTTATCTCGGAAGTGGATTAGCATTTTTACTAGTAGGCGCAGGAATGCAAACTACGCAAACTGCGGGTTTGGCTCTCGCCACGGATTTAGCGGATGCAAAAAATAGACCTCGTGTAGTAGCCATGATGTACGTCATGCTACTTTTCGGAATGCTCTTAAGTGGAGTGATGTTTAGCGTATTCCTTGATCCATTTAGCCCCATTCAACTCATTAAAGTGATTCAAGGGGTTGCATTAATCACGCTACTGCTGAACTTATTTGCTCTGTGGAAGCAAGAGGCAAGGCAGCCTAAAAATACGGCACCTTCTATTGCTCAGCCGAAGTTTTCACAAAGCTGGAGTGAATTTATTAAAGCGCCACAAGTTCGTCGCTTTCTCATCATGCTCGGTTTTGGAACTACTGCTTTTAGTATGCAAGATATTATCTTGGAGCCTTATGGCGGTGAAATACTCTTGTTAGATGTTTCCGCCACTAGCTTTTTAACTGCGCTGATTGCTTGCGGATCATTGCTGGCATTTACGCTTTCAGCTCGCTGGCTAGGAAAGGGCTATAACGCTTACCGAATTTCAGCTATTGGCCTTTTACTTGGCCTTATTGCATTTTCTATGGTCATTTTTTCAGAGCCATTAGGTTCGCCAAACCTGTTCAGATTAGGCGCTCTTCTGATTGGTTTTAGTGGTGGTCTATTTGCTGTCAGTACTCTCACCATTGCCATGAGCATGGATCAGGAGAATAAAACTGGCATGGTGATTGGAGCTTGGGGTGCAGTGACGGCAACCTGCGCAGGAATTGGTATGTCTCTAGGTGGCGTCATTCGCGATGTTGTCTCTGATCTGGCTATGAGTGGAGCGATTGGTTCTACCTTAATGAACCCTGCTACTGGGTATAGCTTTGTTTATCACATTGAAATTTATTTGTTGTTTATTACTTTGATTGCGTTGGGTCCACTAGTAGCCAAAAAGCGAAACCTGGATATTTCAAAAATGAGTAAGTTTGGCCTAGCGGATTTTCCAAGCTAGTTTATTAAAGAAGGAGAGAAAAATGGGTACTGGTGCAATTACACAATATATAGACGTAGCTCAAGTGGTGTTCTATATGTTTCTACTTTTCTTTGTTGGTTTAGTGATATACCTAACAATGGAAAGTAAAAGAGAAGGATTTCCACTGGAAACGGAGCGTTTTGGGAAGGTTCGTCGTGAAGACGGCATTTTAGGTATGCCAAAGTCAAAAAAATTCGTTACTGAATTTGGCGATACTTACTATGCTCCGCTCGCGACTCCTCCCGATACTGAGCAACTATCGGCAGAGCCAATTCATCCTTGGAATGGCGCCCCGATTGCCCCTATCGGAAATCCATTACTGGCAGGCGTAGGACCTGGCTCTTATGCAAATCGTGCAGACCATGTTGACTATGATCTAGAGGGTCATGCACGGATTCGTCCATTAAGAAAATTACACGATTTTGCGATTGCAAAACAAGACATTAATCCGATTGGTTTAAGTGTCATTGGTGCCGATGGTAATAAAGCGGGCGTTGTAAAGGACGTTTGGGTTGACCATATGGAAATGCTCATTCGTTATTTAGAAGTCGATGTCAAGGGTACAAATGTCTTACTACCAGTGAATTTCTCACGGATTGGTAAGCAAGATATTCAAGTGAAGTCAATTCTTGCAGATCAGTTTTCTGCTGTACCTAAAACAAAACACCCAGAAGAAATTACCTTGCTGGAAGAAGAGAAGATCATGGCGTACTTTGGTGCTGGCACTTTGTATGCCACTCCAGAGCGGCAGGAGCCACTAATATGAGTCTCAATATCCACAGTAGTCCAGAGCATGAGTTTGAAGCAGAGCTAGGGCTGCCTGAAAAATTACCAAAGGGCGAGCGTATTTTGTGGCAGGGCTCGCCTGATGTGAAGGCGATTCTTCTACGGGTATTTCATCTCAAAGGTCTATTGATCTACTTTGGTCTGATTTTGGCCTATTCAGTCACTACCGGCATTGCAGACGGGTTGGCACTTAGCGAGCTATTCTTTTCTTCATTAAGAATTGTTGTTTTCTCAGCTGTCGGCTTATCTCTGATTGCCTTGTTGGCTTATCTCATCGCATCAACAGCGGTTTATACGATCACCACTAAGCGTGTGGTGATGCGTATTGGGATTGTATTGAATATGACTTTCAATTTCCCCCTTAAGATGATCGAGGCTGCTGATTGCGGTGTAACTAAGCAAGGCACAGGAGATATTTATCTGAAGTTACACAAATCAAGCAAGATTGCTATATTTCACTTGTGGCCACATTCAAGACCATCCCATTGGGCAAATCCTCAACCAACACTTCGGTGCATTAAGAATTGTTCTGAAGTCGCAAAAATTTTGGTAGATGCCTGGGCAACTCAGAATAATGTGATTGCGCGGTCAGTCCAGCCAGTGCAGCACAATTCAACAGTAGCTAATCCACATTATTCCGAGGCAGAAGCAGCATGATTTTGCGTATGAATCCTATCCGCATGCAAAACTATATTGCAGTATGTGTGGTTATCGTTTTGGTGGGGGTAGTTTTCCTGGTTGCCAATACTGTTCAGTCTGGCAAAACAGAAACGCAGGTAGACGCGAGTGTGATCGCGAAAAAAACACTGTTTTTTAGGGATCTCCCTGATGGATCAGTAGGTGTTATATCAGCTTCTAGTGGGAGAATGATTGCACAAGTAGAAGGTCAGGCTGGTTTTGTAAGGGGAATTTTGCGAGCATTAGCTCGTGAGCGTCGCATTCAGCAAATTACCAGCGATGATGCATTTGAATTAATGAGTCGATCTGATGGCAGATTGACTTTAGTAGATTTAGCAACAGGCAATCGCATTGATTTAGAGTCATTTGGTCGGGATAACGCAGCACAGTTTGCTGCATTCTTAAATAGCGCGGGGCAATAATGTCTAAACATCTCGTCAACTGTCATGTTGATATGTCTAATACTTCCGAATATTTGTATGCCCACGTCGATCTTGACGGTGTTCAGGTTGGCCCAGGTGACGAGGTGCTAGTTCATGATCCGATTGTCAATATTCCTTTTGGTGAAGCTTTTAGTTACCAAAGAACCGCAACCGTTTCTAAGGCTGGATGGTTTTCTCGTCTGTGGGTATACCTCACTGCAAGATTAGAAATCACTTTACTTTATGAGGTGAGTTTTTCCACTACCCGATTCAGTCAATCTAAAAAATATCCAAGAGTAAATTCAGTTAAAGCGAATCAACCCCTTATTGTGACTAAAGGTATTGAAGTATGAGTGCTAATGCCCCTACCATCGAAGTAGCTCGCCCCATTAATGAATCTACTGATCGTGCACTAGAGAGCACGATCTTAAGTCCTCGGTTTTATACCACGGATTTTGATGAGATGGATCGTTTTGATATTAGCTCGGTTAAGCCTGAGTGGGACAAGCTTATGCAAGAATTTGAGCTCGATATTAATCAGGCTCACTTTCAGCGTCCTGAGGATATGTCTAAAGACTATTCCCATCTGCCCGAGGGTTTATATCAAGAGTTCCTCGATTTTTTGATCAGCTCTATTACCTCAGAGTTTTCAGGCTGCGTTCTATATTCAGAAATTAAAAAGTCGATTAAGAATCCTGATTTAAAAGACTTGTTCTCCTATATGGCTCGAGATGAGAGCAGGCATGCTGGATTTATCAATCAATGGCTCAAAGATTTTGGTATCGGCGTTGACCTTGGATTTTTAGCGAGAACCAAAAAATATACTTTCTTTAAGCCAAAGTTTATTTTTTATGCGACTTACTTGTCTGAAAAAATTGGCTATGCGCGCTACATTACGATTTATCGCATCATTCAGAACAAGCCTGAAATGCGTTTTCATCCCATTTTTCTTTGGTTCGAGAAATGGTGTAATGATGAATTCCGTCATGGTGAAGCTTTCGCCTTGCTAATGCGCTCTACGCCAAAATTGCTAAATGGTGTCAATCGGCTGTGGATTCGTTTCTTCC
The DNA here is from genome assembly GCA_041307885.1 of Burkholderiales bacterium. GTDB lineage: Bacteria > Pseudomonadota > Gammaproteobacteria > Burkholderiales > Burkholderiaceae > Polynucleobacter. The sequence goes on from JBFZCO010000064.1 coordinate 6,005, forward strand.
TATTAGCGGTGTATGCAACGATGTATGTACGTGACCATTCAAGGCCAGAGTTTCATAAAGCGCTTGGGGTCTCGCCAACCGATTATGACCGGAAGGTATTGCAAATAACCTCTGATATTACTAAGCAAGTTTTTCCCTTCACGATTAACTTAGATGACCCAAGGCTTTGGGAAGGTTTTGAAAAGCTGAGAAAAATTTCAGATGAGGTAGATCGTTTGCGCCAGGTGGGTGGCGTTTTCTCAACCATCAAACGTGGTGCTCTTGCAATTGCAGCTACCGCTACCTTCTTACGTCTGTATATGTTGCCCGTAGTTCCGAATGAATTGCCGAGTGATATTCGTATGGCGCCGGTTTGGTAACACGCTATGTATTTTTGGATAGGCCCTCTAATATTCACTGTATTTATATGGTGGTTTAGTACGGGTCTTATTTTGAAGGTACATAGCCTGCCAAAGCGGTATTTCAAATCCATATTCCTAGCTTCGATTGCCGTTTTATTACTAGCCTTTTGGGGCCTATCCATTTCTAGTCAACAGGCAACAATTGCTGGTGCTTATTGCTCATTTACTTGTGCAATCATTATTTGGGGCTGGCAAGAGCTTGCTTTTCTATTGGGTTATATCACTGGATCTAGGCGTTCAGAATGTCCTGGCGGCTTAAGTCCCATGACTAGAGCATGGTATGCATTCCAGACAATTAATTATCACGAACTTGCATTGCTATGCTTGGGAGTGATTTTATTTTTCATTAATCTAGATTCGGTTAATCAAACTGGGTTTTGGACGTTTGTGATTCTTTGGGGTATGCGACAAAGCACGAAGATTAATATATTTTTGGGCGTATTAAATTTCAATGAATCCTTTTTGCCGCAACACCTTCAGTACTTGGTGACTTATTTCAGGCGCAGGTCGATGAATTTCCTGATGCCATTTTCTGTTTTAGTGTCAATCTTGATTTTGATCCCTATTTGGTCTAATGCAGCTGTTGATGCTTCCCCCTTTAATATGGCTTCTTCCGCATTACTAGGAACTCTGTTGGCTCTTGGCTTGTTAGAGCATCTCTTTTTAGTTCTTCCTTTTCCAAGCGAGTTGCTTTGGAAATGGGGTTATAAGAAAAATCACTAGGTTGATTTAATCATGCTCTCGACTAAAACAATTTATTTGGCACAACCTCGTGGATTCTGTGCTGGAGTTGAAAGAGCTATTCTTATAGTCGAAGAAGCTTTACGAATTTATGGAGCACCTATTTATGTGCGTCATGAAATTATTCATAATGCTTATGTTGTTAGAGATTTTGAGTCTCGCGGTGTAATCTTCATCAATCAATTAGATCGAGTTCCTGAAGGCGCTATTCTGATTTTCAGTGCTCATGGAGTCTCTAAGGCCGTTAGGATTGAGGCGGGTAATCGCCAGTTAAAAGTCTTTGATGCAACCTGCCCTTTAGTAGCGAAGGTGCATGCAGAGGTGACGCGTCTAAAAGAAAAAGGATTTCAAATCATTATGATTGGCCATCGCGGACATCCTGAGGTTGAGGGAACCATGGGCCAGGTAGACTCCTCTATTCACCTGATTGAGAGCGTAGAAGATGTCGCTCAATTACGCTTTGAGAAAAATGCATTGCTAGCTTATGTCACTCAAACTACTTTGTCAGTGGATGAGACTCTAGAAATTACTAAATCATTAATTCAAAAGTATCCGCAAATTCAGTCCCCCAAAAAGCAGGATATTTGTTATGCCACGCAAAATCGCCAAGATGCAGTAAAAGCCATGGTTCCTCATGTCGATCTAGTGATTGTGGTTGGTAGTGCAAATAGCTCTAACTCTAAGCGCCTCCAAGAATTAGCAGCAAGCATGCAAGTGCCCGCATATCTTGTGGATGAACCTTCACAAATTCAGAGAGAATGGTTTGATGGGGTGCTTAATATTGGTATTACTGCAGGTGCTTCAGCCCCAGAGGCGTTAACAGCCCAAATTATTCAATCTATTGGCCAACTATTCAGTGGCAGCGTTCTTCCCCTGGAAGGAATTGAAGAAACTGTGAATTTTGCCCTTCCAAAAGAGCTCTTAAGGGCAGCTTAAATCCCCATAAAACTGCCTAAGCATTGATATATAAGGGTTTTCACTGGGGAAAATAGGCAATAAAAGTGTCAAATTTAATTGACACTTTATAGTGTCAATGACAAAATCATTTACATGAATCTGCCTGAACCTAAAGCAATTTTGACGCTTTTAAAGCCAATCACTTGGTTTCCGCCAATGTGGGCATTTGCTTGTGGGTCTATTACTGGAAGTGAAAAAATCGCAGACAACCTCCCCATTTTTTTGGTGGGCTTAGCTTTGACGGGGCCACTAGTTTGCGCTTCTAGTCAAGCAGTGAATGACTGGTTTGATCGCCATGTTGATGCCATCAACGAACCGTTGCGCCCAATACCATCAGGTCGTATTCCAGGTCGTTGGGGTCTATACATTGCTATTTTCTGGTCTTTCATTTCTATTTGGGTAGGAAGTTTTTTAGGCCCAATTGGATTTGCAGCAACCCTATTAGCATTGGTACTAGCGTGGCTCTACAGCATGCCCCCCATTCGTTTTAAAAATAATGGCTGGCTTGGAAATCTTGCTTGTGGAATTAGTTATGAAGGATTGGCATGGGT
>JBFZCO010000065.1:0-10227 GCA_041307885.1 Burkholderiales bacterium
ATAAGGTGGCAGACTTTTTAAATACATCAGCAGCATAAGCTGCGCATACCTTTTGGTGGTCTTTTTGTGAAATACCATAGCCCATTGTGCTATCAGAATAGACTGTTGGTGGCATAGGATCAGACACATAAATTAAGGTAACTGAAGCGCCATCTCGTTTAGCAAGCTCAGCCACCTGCTTTAACGACTTTTTGCTGACATCAGAACCATCTACTGGTACTAAAAGATGTTTAAACATACCGACTCCCTTCAAATTGAACCTGAATACGCTTCTTTAGATCATAATACTTATTATTGAACTTAAAGTATAAAAAACAAGATAGGAAATAAAGTTGCTTAAGTACTTAGCGGTGTATTTTTCTTTTTTCTTTGCGCTGATCGTGATCGACTTCATTTGGCTGCTGGGTATTGCCAAAAATCTCTATCGCACTGAAATGGGCTCTTTGATGGCGAACGAGCCAAATCTTTGGGCTGGTCTTGGTTTTTACCTCCTCTATGCTCTTGGTGCCTGCATTTTTGTTATTGTTCCAGCGCTTTCTAAACAATCCTGGATTCATGCGCTGCAATATGGGGCTTTATTTGGCCTGTTTTGTTATATGACTTATGACTTAACAAATCTAGCAGTGATTAAAGACTTCCCTATGCGACTTGCGTTTATCGATATAGCATGGGGGGCTAGTCTGACAGCGGTATCTTCTACTATTGCCTACTGGATTGGCAGCAAGGTTTCATAAAGAATAAGGTCAATGGATCTTTTTCATCCTCGCCTACTAGACTCTTTTCGCGGCTACAACAGTACTGTCTTTACTAAAGATGTTCTTGCTGGTATCACTGTTGGGCTTGTGGCATTACCTCTAGCAATGGCATTTGCCATTGCTAGCGGCTTAAAGCCAGAAGCAGGTATTTTTACTGCCATCATTGCAGGCGGTCTGATTTCGTTATTGGGCGGTAGCCGTGTACAGATTGGAGGGCCAGCTGGCGCCTTCATCATTATTGTCTATGGCATTGTGGATCGTTACGGCATTGCTAATTTATTACTAGCCACAGCAATGTCGGGAGTCTTTTTATTTCTGATGGGCCTTTTACGCCTTGGAACATTAATTCGCTTTATCCCAGTTGCAGTCATTATTGGATTTACCAATGGTATTGCGGTGCTCATTGGCCTATCCCAGATTAAAGAATTCTTCGGCCTTCAGATAACCAAAATGCCACCTGAATTCTTCTCGGCAATTCAAGCTCTTTATGCTGCAGCAGATACAGTAAATCCCATTGCGCTTAGCTTATCTGTTGGCAGTCTCGGTTTATTGATTGCCTGGAAAGTATTTCAGAAGCACTTAGCTTATATAGGCCATCTTCCAGCTACTGTTGTGGTGATGGCTACAGCTACTATCATGACGACTATATTTAATCTACCAGTTGATACTATAGGCAGCCGCTTTGGTGGCATCCCCTCTGGCTTACCAAGCTTTGAGTGGATTCCAGTTACTTGGAGTACAGCGCAGTTTGTGATTGCACCAGCTATTACACTGGCTCTTCTTGGTGCGATTGAATCCCTTCTCTGCGCACGCATAGCAGATGGACTGATTCACGATCGCCATGAATCTAATCAAGAGCTAATGGCACAAGGTATTGCAAATTTTGTAACCCCTTTCTTTGGCGGCATGCCAGCAACAGGAACCATAGCGCGCACAGTGACCAACATTCAAAGTGGCGGACGTACCCCTATTGCAGGAATCGTGCACTCACTTACCCTGCTGGTGATTATTTTATTTGGTGCGCCACTAGCAACAAATATTCCCTTAGCGAGTTTGGCAGCCATACTTATTTTTGTTGCTTGGAATATGGGTGAGTGGAGAAAGTTTATCGATCTCAAACAATTTCGCATGCCCTATCGCATCACTATGTTGAGCGTCTTTTTCCTAACCGTTGTTTTAGATCTGACTGTAGCAATACAGGTAGGGCTGCTCTTAGCCTTTGTTACTTTTATTTACCGTATCTCTAGTCTTTCTCGTTATGAAACGGTTAGTACAAAAGACTTTCCAGCGCTCCTTGGGTATCAAGATGAAATTGCCGCATTTCGCATCTACGGATCCATCTTTTTTGGCGCAGTCAAGCTCATCGAAAAAATGGAAGCTCAATTACCATCAAAGGTACTCATCCTTGATCTTAAAAATGTGATCTACATCGATGTATCTGGTATGGATGCAATACTTGAACTAGAGCGAACATGCAGATCAAGGGGTATACAACTCATCATTTGCGGTTTGGCTCACCAACCCCATGAAATGGCGACTCGTGCAGGTTTATATGGGCTTGTCCCTGCAAGCTGTATCTACCCAGATCTTGCACAAGGTATTGCTGCAAGTACACAGTCTAAGTAATACAAAAACCACCTTTGAGTAACGCTTCTGGCAAATACCATGCACGGTAAAGACCAAAGAATCCAGCGACAAATAACAATAAAACAGCAACATACCTAACCCAGACGTATTGTCCAAATTGCGTCAGAGCTGCAGAGAACTTAGAGATCAAAAGCAAATTGGGTAGTGTACCCAAACCAAAAGCCAACATTAACGCTGCGCCGGTCAATACATCACCAGATAAGAATGCAAGCGGCAATACACTGTAGACCAAACCGCATGGAACTAAGCCCCACAACATGCCACTAAACCAACGTGAAGATCCCCTCGTAAACCGCCCTAAATACCTTCCCCAATAACTTGCCATTTGCGTACCCAGCCACTTACCCAAAAATAAGGGATTGGATGCATCTTGACGTAATAAACGAATTCCCATCAAGATCAGAATGATCGAGGTCAGCGCAAACAGTGGTCTCTGAATTGGCACCGCATTTTGTTGCCATATGACCACCCCCACCCAAGCGGCAAGAGCCCCAAGCAATACATAAGTAGCAATACGCCCTAAGTGCATGATGAGCTGCAGATAAAAAAGTTGTGACTTACTTTGCAAAGGAATTATTGCTACTGCCCGATGATCGCCCTGCCTTTCAATAGCAGCCGCAATTCCGCCGCACATCAAGGCGCAATGCCATCCACTGACTAAGGCGCCTAAAAAAACCGCCACCAAGAGACTAGTCGTTAACATCTTCCTGTCAATCCAGATAAAGGCATGCAAATATGGCTCATATCCTAGTAGAATAAACTGGTCTGATAACTTGATCCAATATGAATTACACCAGCTCGGATTCCCCTAGTAGTAAATGCTCAGCCTGTGTTCTGGGTCGATTTTGCTTGCCAGTAGGCGTTACCTCAAGCGAGATTGCCAAGATTGATACCCTCGTTAAAGATCGAGTTCGACTGCAAAAGGGGGAAACCCTCTACCGTAACGGTGACCCCTTGACTGCAGTCTATAGCGTTCGCTTTGGCACACTCAAAACTGAATATGGCCTAGCAGATGGTCGTCAACAGGTCATCGGCTTTCATTTACCAGGAGAGATTCTGGGTCTTGACGGTATTGGTGAAGGTCAATACCAATCCGAAGCAACTGCACTGGAAGAGAGTGAAGTTTGCATCATTCGTTACGCTGCTTTTGAGGATTTGGCACGCCAGATACCCGTACTACAGCAACAGTTTCATCGCATTCTGAGCCGAGAGTTAACGCAAGACCAGCGCCATCTTCTCTCGCTTGGCAGCTTACGTGCAGAAGAGCGCTTAGCCGTATTCTTACTCAATCTCTCGCAGCGTCTAGCTGCGCGAGGATATCAAAACAATGAATTTGATTTACGGATGAGTCGAGTAGAAATTGGCAGTTATCTGGGTATTCAAATTGAAACAGTTAGTCGAATGCTGTCACGCTTTGCTGAATCTGGTTTAATTCAAATTAAACAAAGGCATATTCGGTTAATTGACTTAAATGGTCTATATGAATTAGCTGGAATACCGAATCCAGATAGAGGTATTTCCATTAAGCAAGTAGCCGCCTAAAAACTCTTTGCTAGCGAACCATTAGATGAGACTTTGATCAGAGTCTTTAGATGTATCAGCGCTAATTCCAGGCAGAATGAAGGCGGTTAAAGCGCTTGAAATCGAGCAAAAAATCCAGATAGTGAAAAATCCGAGCGTGTAAATTCCCTCATCGGAGATATTGGGATGATGGCCGAAAAATAGTAATTCAGAGGGATGGACGATGCTGAACAAGAGCCCTTCGGCCAAAATAGAAACTAAAAATGATGGCCACATAATCCATATGAAGAGGCGGTACTTCATTTATTAACCTGCTCAACTTTAACTTGCTCAACCTTTAGACCACGCTTTACCACGCCATCGCGAACTGGCTTATCAGCATATAAAGTAACAGCTAGATAAATGGTAATAATGCAACCAATAGCTGCAACAGCTGGGCCGCTGATTAAGAGCCAAGGCCAAAGCTGCTTAAACCAAGGCTTACTAGTGTGTTGATCTGACATATTCACTCTCTCTTCACTCTACTGTACATCTTAGCGGGGAATAATAAAGCTGGATTTTTCATCGCGTTTTCTAGTAATCATCTCATTACCAGACAACTCTTGTGCAACGACATCAAAGTGGATTGGATAATTTCCGGGCTGATTCATCCCGGTAGCTGTACTTACCTTGATCGGTATTAGCAAGTTACTAGCAGGACCAACCCCAATCTCATTAATCTCTTGACCACGTGAATCCAAAATCTTGAGATCCTCCAGACCAGTTGCCTTAACCTGAACATTCATACTATTTTCAGAAGCATTCATGATTTGAATGCGATAAATATTCTCAATACGAACACCATCTACCTCACGAGCAAGAGCGCCACGATCTCTCATCACATCAACACGCAATGGATTTCTGGTTATAAGAGAAATCAAGAAGATGCTCGTTAAAACTGTAAGCAATGCGGCGTAAATCAATACACGGGGACGCAAAATATGCTTGATAGCGCTTTGGTTAGACTCTCGATCCTCAATTGCACGTTCGGTTGTATATCGAATTAGCCCTTTGGGATAATCTACCTTCTCCATCACTTGGTCGCATGCATCAATACAAGCGCCACAGCCAATACACATGTATTGCAAGCCATCTCGAATATCGATTCCCGTAGGACAGACCTGAACACAAATGCTGCAATCTACACAATCCCCGAGGCCTAAAGCAGCTTGATCAGCGGCTTTATTACGACTGCCTCTTGGCTCACCACGAACCTTGTCGTAAGTGACGAGGAAGGTGTCTTTATCCACCATGACGCTCTGGAAGCGAGCATAAGGGCACATATATTTGCAGACTTGCTCGCGCATAAAGCCAGCGTTACCCCAAGTTGCAAAGCTATAAAAACATAGCCAGAATGTCTGCCAAGGGCCTAATGAAAGATGAATTAAGGATGAACCTAGAGTCGCTATGGGGGTGAAATAACCAATGAAGGTAAAGCCAGTCCAAAATGCAATCAACAGCCAGAGAATATGCTTGGTGATTTTCAGACGCCACTTGCGCAAACTCCAAGGCCATTCCTCACCATCTAAACGAATACGCGCAAATCGGTCGCCTTCAACCTTACGCTCAATCCACATAAATATTTCGGTATAGACAGTTTGTGGACAGGCATACCCACAAAATAATCGCCCTGCAATGGCCGTAAACAGAAAAAGTGCCAAGGCGGAAAGAATCAACAAGAGAGTGAGATAGATCACATCTTGTGGCCACAATACAATGCCAAAAATATAGAACTTACGCGCAATTAAATCAAAAAGGACTGCCTGACGATCATTCCAATTTATCCAAGGCAAACCATAAAAAAGCAACTGCGTAGCAACTACCAGTATGAAGCGCCACCGGGCAAAAAGGCCGCTTACAGAACGTGGGTAAATCTTTCGCCGAACCTCATAAAGAGATTCCTCAATAATATCTATATGGATTGGTTTACCAACCGGCGAACTCTCTATCACTACGGCTTAGCCTGAGTAGATTTAGTGTTTGATAAACCCCAAACATAAGCTGTCAGAAGATGAATTTTCTCAGGACTTAAGACTTTATCTTGAGAAGGCATCATTCCCATGCGACCTTTAGTCAGAGTTTCAACAATCGCTGCTTCAGAGCCGCCATACAACCAGGTCTTATCAGTTAAATTCGGTGCACCTAGAACAATATTGCCCTTACCATCAGCGCCATGACAAGCAACACAGTTTGCCTTATAGACCTCTGCACCGCGAGCGGCTTTAAGATCATCCGAAGGTAAACCTGACAAACTACGGACATAATTTGCTACATCGGTAATTTGCTTGCCATCTAACTGTGGAAAGGGAGGCATTACCCCGGCACGCCCGTTGATCAATGTGGTTTTGATATTTTCCGGAGAGCCGCCATACAACCAGTCGCGATCAGTCAAATTTGGGAAACCTTTTGAACCACCGGCATCAGAACCATGACACTGCGCGCAAGAATTTAAAAATAAACGTTGACCCATTTCGAGAGCCTTTGGATCTGCAGCAACTTGCTCAACATCCATCTTCACATACTTGGCATAGACTGGCTTTAGCTCTTCATTTGCATCTGTCATTGAACTCATGAGTGCGCCATCAGTGGTGTAGCCTAGCACGCCAGGGAACGATCCTAGACCAGGAAATAAGACTAAATACACTAAAGCAAAGATACAAAATATTAAATACATCCATGCCCACCAACGTGGGAGTGGGTTGTTCAGTTCACGTAAATTACCATCCCAAACGTGGCCAGTGTCAGCTACTGCGCCATCGGGAGTATGAATAACTTTAGCCTTGCGCTGTGAAGCCAGTAGCCAGATGCACCAAACAATACCTACCAATGAAACGAGTGCGATGTAATCACTCCAAGCACCACTAAAAAAATCACTCATGATTTATCCTTGCTAAATTCATCCGGAAGATCAAATGGAAGTTCGGCAGACTCTTCGTTGGCCTTGCTTCTACCAGGAGACCAAGCCCACCAAACAATTCCAATAAAAACAACAAGTCCAATGACTGTTGAAAATGCCGAGAGGTAGGGAGCGATCTGTTCCATTTAATTTATTTACTATTAATTAATATTCGCACTTACTTTGTTACGACTTCATCGACGGTAATGTAACGACGTGAGATGCCCAATCCTTGGAGGTATGCAATCAAAGCGTCCTCTTCAGTTTTACCCTCTAGTTCTTTAGGCGCATTAGCAATCATTTCGTCGGTATAAGGAATTCCCAAGCGACGCATTGCAATCATATGAGACTGGATAGATGAGGTCTCGGCAGCATTTTTTGCCAACCATGGATAGCCAGGCATATTGGATTCAGGAACCACATCGCGTGGATTACGCAAATGAATACGATGCCACTCATCAGAGTAACGCGCACCAACACGTGCTAAATCTGGACCGGTGCGTTTGCTACCCCACAAGAATGGACGGTCGTATACAGACTCACCAGCCAAAGAATAAGGACCGTAACGCTCTACTTCTGAACGAAGAGTACGAATCTGCTGGGAGTGGCAACCAACACAACCTTCTCGTTGATATACATCTCTACCCGCTAAACGTAGGGCGGTGTAGGGCTCAACACCAGGGCTAGGCTCAGTTGTAGTGTGCTGAAAGAATAAAGGCACGATCTGAACTAAACCAGCAATAGACACCACCAAAATCGTAGCAATGATTAACCAGCCAACATTTTTCTCAAGCGTTCCATGGGAAAAGAATTTATTTTCATTTGACATATTCTTCTCCTTTTAATGTTCGGCTACAGCCATTGGAATTGGTGCATTAACAAAAGTTTTGCCTTGGACTGTTTTGAAGACGTTATAAGCCATCAAGAACATGCCACCGAGATAACACACGCCACCTAATAAGCGGATCACATAGAAAGGATATGTCGCCTTGACTGACTCGACAAAGCTATAAGTCAAAGTACCATCAGCCTCAAACGCTCTCCACATCAAACCTTGCATCACACCAGCAATCCACATCGCAGCGATATATAGAACAACACCGATGGTAGCGATCCAGAAATGGAGCTCGATCCAACGGACGTTGTACATTTCTTTTTGCCCTACTAAACGGGGAATCAAGTAGTAGAGTGAGCCAATCGTAATCATTGCAACCCAACCCAATGCACCAGAATGCACATGGCCAATAGTCCAGTCTGTGTAATGTGACAAGCTATTGACGGTCTTAATCGACATCATGGAACCCTCAAAGGTTGACATGCCGTAGAAAGACAGCGCTACTACTAAGAATTTCAAAATAGGGTCTTGACGTAATTTGTACCAAGCGCCTGACAAAGTCATAATCCCGTTAATCATGCCACCCCAAGATGGTGCCAATAGAATTAATGAGAATACAGTTCCCAATGACTGAGTCCAATCGGGCAATGAAGTATGTTGCAAATGATGTGGACCTGCCCACATATAAGTAAAGTTCAGAGCCCAGAAGTGAACAATAGATAGGCGATAAGAATAAATCGGGCGATCGGCTTGCTTTGGAATGAAGTAATACATCATGCCTAAGAAACTGGTGGTCAAGAAGAAGCCAACTGCATTATGGCCATACCACCACTGCACCATCGCATCTTGTACGCCAGCATATGCAGAATAGGATTTCCACAAGGTAGCGGGCATTTCCAGGTTGTTGAAGATATGCAAAATAGCAATCGTCAAAATGTATGCACCGAAGAACCAGTTAGATACATAGATATGTTTTGTTTTGCGCTTCATGATGGTGCCAAAAAACACCACTGCATAAGCAACCCAAACTACAGTAATGAGAACGTCAATTGGCCACTCTAATTCTGCGTACTCTTTTGAAGTTGAATAACCTAGCGGCAAGGTGATCGCAGCTAGAACAATCACAAGCTGCCAGCCCCAGAAAGTAAATGCAGCTAACTTGTCAGAAAAGAGACGCGCCTGACATGTGCGCTGCACAATATAGTAGGAGGTTGCGAACAGAGCTGAGCCACCAAAAGCAAAAATGACGGCATTGGTGTGTAAGGGACGCAGGCGACCATAGCTTAGCCATGGGATATTAAAGGTAATGTCTGGCCAAATGAGCTGGGCAGCTAGCACCACCCCAACTAACATGCCTACAATTCCCCAAAGTACAGTGACAATGGCAAACTGACTGACAACCTTGTAATTAAAGGTATCTTGATTGTTCCCCACGGTAATTCCCATGGTTTCTCCTTTTTTGTAACCAAACAGCGACATAATCCAAATAGACTGAAGTCATTATCGAATTAAGGCTATGGGGGTGTTTTGATCTACATCAAAAAGGATGGGTACATTTAAGACTGATTACAATGCTCTCAATCTCATCAAATCACATAAATCGTTGAAATATATAGTTAATTTTGAGAGTGGTTACTAACTTTATTGGACTTGGGAGTGTCATCATCCATCAAAATGGCCTCACCGGGACCCTCTAAATCATCGAATTGGCCGCCCTTCACCGACAAATACAAAACCCAGGCCAAAAGGCCAACCAAGATAAGCGATATGGGTATCAAAAGATATAAAGTCTCCATCCCTACAGTCTAGGCCTTTCTGAGTCGCCAAGCATTTAATGTCACGGCTAAGGATGATAAGGACATGCCAATACCGGCAATCCAAGGATTGACCCACCCCATCATGGCTACAGGAATGGCTATGAGGTTATAAATCAGCGCCCAAATCAGGTTTTCTTTGATGATTAATTGGGTTTTATCAGCTAATAACAGCGCTTTCGCTAATGGAGCAAGAGAGCTGGAGGTCAAAATGGCATCCGCTCCTGCAGTGGCTAAGGGGGCACCTGCACCAACCGCAATGGAAACATCTGCCCTAGCTAGCAAAGGGGCATCGTTAATACCATCGCCAATTGCCCAAACAAAGCGACCTTGTTGTTGCAAGCTCTCGATATAGTGATATTTATCCTCAGGCGAGCATCCCCCTTGAAACACTGGGATACCGACTTCCTGCGCCCACCATTTAACCGTAGTAGCATCATCGCCCGAAACTAAATGCACATTAATCTTTCTAGATTTAGCTGCGGATAATAATTTCTTTAAACCATCTCTTGGTGTGTCTAAGAAAATAAAGCTCGCTATCAAACCTTGGTTATCTGCCAAATGAACTTGGCCATACTGCCCAGCATTTGCATCCTCAGGAGTTTGCACAACCCCAAGCCAACCTGCACTACCCAATTTATAAACACCAGAACTTAGGCCTTTGCCCAATTGATTTGAAATAGGCTCCGCCAGTACCTGTAGAGAAATATTTTCTTTTTC
>JBFZCO010000066.1:0-6627 GCA_041307885.1 Burkholderiales bacterium
GGCTTGCCTGTAAAAAATTCAATTTCATATTGATCCAATTCCTTATTCACTTCTGTTTTCTTGTTCTGTATCTCACCCATTCGCAAAACCAGCCGGTAGTAGCTGCCCTCTAAAGCTATCCAGGTACTTGTCACCAGACTCATGGCCACCAATACTTCGATCAATATGAATCCTTCAGCCTGCCTGTTAAACGGAGCAAAAAGCCTGGGCTTTCGAAAAAATGAGGGCATAGGACATTTTCTTGACAGCAACAGTGCGGATAAATGGCTTTCTTAGACATACAGTGTCAGAAATGCTTGATATGGACTCAATCACTTACTCACGGGCCAGTCACTAGCCACTTACCTACTCAAAGACATTGCCAAGCTGTATTTGGAACCCCTAAAAGCCTGCATCAGCTTAAAATAGACAGCTATGCAAAATACGCTCGCCTCCACTGAAGAAATCGTTGCTGACTTGAAGTTGGGCAAGATGGTCATTTTGGTCGATGAAGAAGATCGAGAGAATGAAGGTGATCTCGTTCTCGCCGCTGACCATATCACTGCGGAAGCAGTCAACTTCATGGCTAAACATGGTCGTGGTCTGATTTGCCTCACCTTAACTCGTGAGCGTTGCCAACAACTCAATTTGCCTTTAATGGTGAGAGACAACGGCACTTCCATGGGTACGAATTTCACCGTTTCCATTGAATCAGCTCACGGAGTCACCACCGGAATATCAGCCGCTGATCGCGCACTCACCATTAAAACTGCTGTAGCACCGAATGCAAAGCCAAGTGACTTAGTTCAACCTGGCCATATTTTCCCTCTCATGGCACAGCCTGGTGGCGTATTAATTCGCTCCGGTCATACTGAAGCTGGCTGTGATTTGGCAGCGATGGCAGGCTGTTCACCTACCGCTGTCATTTGCGAAATCATGAAAGATGATGGCAGTATGGCGCGCTTGCCAGACTTATTGGAATTTGCCAAAGAGCATCAATTAAAAATTGGTAGCATTGCCGATCTCATTCAATATCGTAGCCAGCATGAAAGTATTGTGGTGCGCCAAGGCTCTAGAGAATTCATTACTCCTTGGGGTAAGTTTCAAGGCATCGTCTATCGGGATACACCGAGCTCATGCATCCATTTAGCGCTGGTTCATGGCTCGCCCTCAGAATCAGTAGAAACATTAGTTCGAGTTCACGAGCCTGTAACGGTTTTAGACTTTTTAGATGCCAAGGCGAGTACCCATTCTTGGCCGCTCGCACAAGCCTTGCAAAAACTGGCATCAGCACCCACTGGTGTTGCCGTACTCCTCAATGCTTCCGGTATTGCAGCACCAAATGATGTGGATTGGTTGGCACAGTTTCAAAAACTGAATGGCTCAGAAAATCAAACTACTGCAAAACCATCTGGACGGAAAACCGATTTTCGTACTTACGGCATTGGCGCTCAAATTCTCAAAGATCTCGGTGTTGGGAAAATGCGCTTACTTGCAAATCCTAATCCAGTTCCAAGCCTATCAGGCTACAAGCTGGAGATTACTGGCTATACCCCTTTTGAATCTCAATAATCTGCATTCCAAATAATATGAATACATCAAACCAAGATAACGCTGTAGGAGTGCTCGCCGCCGATTTAAATGGTCAAGATTTACGTGTCGGGATTGTGCAAGCACGCTTTAATGAAGAGTATTGCGTCGCCCTCACAACGGCCTGTATCGAAGAATTGATTAAGCTAGGCGTATCTCAAACTGACATTAAATTAGTTACCGTACCTGGCGCCTTAGAAATTCCATTTGCCCTGCAAAAACTTGCGCAGACAGGTGAGTTCGATGGCCTGGTAGCCTTAGGCGCTGTTATTCGTGGTGAGACCTACCATTTCGAATTAGTCTCAAATGAATCTGCTGCCGGCATCACTCGTATCTCCATTGATTCCGGACTACCAATTGCTAATGGCGTGCTTACTTGCGATACCGATGAGCAAGCACAAGTTCGCGTTCAGGTTAAAGGTGCTGATTGTGCAAAAGCGGTTGTCGAAATGGCTAATCTCGCTTTGGCACTGACACCGGATATTGATTTTGAAATCAATCATCAAGAAGAGTGATCATTGATATGACAAAAACTGTAATCAATTCACCAGCGCCTATTCCTAGCGCACCAAAACGTTCATTGACACCGCGTCGTCGTGCACGTGAGTATGCTCTGCAAGGGGTTTATCAAAGCCTAGTAATGCGACGTGCAGGCAGCCTACCCAATGCAGCAGCAATTTCTAAGCAGCTGGCAGAAGATCCCGGTTTTCGCCGTTGCCAGCATGATTTATTTCAAGGGATTTTTACCGGTGTTCTAGACCATACTGATGAGCTCGAGGGAATTATTACTCCCGCCTTAGATCGCCCAATTAATGAACTATCTCCGGTAGAACATGCTGCCCTCCTCATTGGTGCTTATGAACTAGCGATGGATTTATCCGTACCCTACAAAGTCGCTATTAATGAAGCGGTGGAATTAGCCAAGACCTTTGGTGGTACCGACGGTCATAAATATGTGAATGGGGTTCTAGACCTCTTAGCCCAAAAACTGAGAAGCACTGAAATGTCGGCTGGCTAAGGTTTTATAACCGTCTCATACATTCTTCCTTCATTTCTCATCCCCTACATTCTTATAGAGTCCAGGGGATTTTCTTTATGAGGACGTAACGCAAGCTTGAGGGATAAAATGGATTCATACACATCTATCGAAATAGATATTGGAGACTTCCTATGCAAAAAATAGATATTCGCTCACTACTGAAAGACCCTAGCTTATTTAAAGAAGAGGCGTTTATCAATGGCGCCTGGGTCAAAGCTAAAAACGGTGATATTTTTAACGTTACCAATCCCGCCACTGGAGACCTGATTGCTCAGGTTAGTAATTTGGGGCCATCAGAAGCTGAACTTGCCATTGCTTGCGCTGAAAAAGCTTTTACAGATTGGAAAAATAAAACGGGTAAAGAGCGCGCCAATATCATGCGCAAGTGGTTTGAACTGGTCATCGCCAATACACAAGACCTAGCGACTTTAATGACGCTAGAGCAAGGCAAACCTTTAATAGAAGCATCTGGGGAAGTTGCATATGGCGCATCTTTTATTGAGTGGTTTGCTGAAGAAGCAAAGCGAGTAGCAGGCTCTATACCAAGCACCACCTGGAGCGATAAACGCTTAATTGTGATGAAACAAGCCGTTGGGGTATGCGTTGCTATTACCCCATGGAATTTTCCAATCGCCATGATCACTCGTAAAATAGCCCCCGCATTAGCGGCTGGCTGCACGATTGTGATTAAGCCAGCAGAGCTCACGCCACTTTCTGCACTAGCACTTGCTGAATTAGCCTTAAGAGCTGGCATACCTCCGGGCGTGATTAATATTCTGACGGCAGATACTGATCAATCTATCGCAGTTGGCAAAACGCTATGCGCCTCTCCAGTCGTTCGTCATTTGTCTTTTACTGGATCTACTGAAGTGGGTCGCATTCTGATGGCGCAATGTGCTCCCACAGTCAAAAAGCTAGCATTAGAGTTAGGGGGTCATGCACCCTTCATCGTCTTTGAAGATGCGGATATTGATGCAGCAGTAGCTGGAGCAGTCCTCTCTAAGTATCGTAACTCTGGTCAAACTTGTGTCTGTGCCAATCGCTTTTATGTGCATCAAAAAGTGCAAGACCAGTTTGTTGAAAAATTTGCTAAAGCCATTCAGAGCATTAAGCCTGGTAATGGCTTAGAGGCTGGTGTAACCCAAGGTCCACTGATAGAGCCCGCCGCATTAGATAAAGTAGAAAAGCACGTAGCTGACGCCCTAAGCAAGGGCGCGACCTTGATTACTGGAGGTAAGCGCTCAGTATTGGGGGGCACCTTTTATGAGCCAACTATTTTGTCTAATGTCACTAGCGATATGCTGATTACCTATGAGGAAACATTTGGACCAGTTGCTCCAATTATTCCATTTGATAATGATGAAGAGGTCATTAAGCTAGCTAACCATAGTCAGTATGGTTTAGCTTCTTATTTTTACAGCAGGGATATTGGTCGCATCTGGAGAACCGCTGAAGCCCTCGAGTATGGAATTGTAGGTATCAACAGTGGAGTGATCTCTAATGAGGTCGGACCCTTTGGTGGCGTTAAACAATCAGGACTAGGCCGCGAAGGTAGCGTCTATGGGATGGATGAATATCTCGAACTGAAATATATTTGCCTAGGCCTATAGAAAGTATCTCAACGTTTTTTATAGACTAAGTCCCAAACGCCGTGGCCTAGCTTGAGGCCTCGGCTCTCAAACTTAGTAGTAGGTCGATAGCTTGGCCTCTCAACATAAGCAAGCTGCGGGGTATTGAGCTCTTGTAAGCTGGGCTTAAATTCTTTACTCACTTCACCTGGCTTGAGAGCATCCTCGGCAGTGAAAGTCTCTAACTTGACCAACTGACTAGAAGTGTTGATTAGCTCAGATTCAGCATTGAGAACTAACACCATTTGCTCAGCATAGTTATGCCAATCGGTAGCTAAATGCAAGTAGGCACCCGGCTTTAAACGAGAGACCAATAAGTTCACGAATTGGGCTTGAATGAGTCTGCGCTTATGATGGCGCTTTTTATGCCAAGGATCGGCAAAGTAAATATGAATCCCATCCAAAGAGTGGGGAGCAATCATATGCTGCAAGACTTCAACTGCATCATGACGAATCAAACGTAAATTGGTCAGTGCGCCCTCGCCAATCAGCTTAAGCAATGCACCAACTCCTGGTGGGTGCACTTCAATTGCCAAGAAATCATCCTCGGAACGGGTAGCGGCAATTTTGGCTGTCGTCTCCCCCATGCCAAAACCAATCTCTAAAATTTTAGGCTTTACTGAACCTCCAAATGCCTCTTGGAGATTGAAGAGTGATTCTTGATAGGGAATTAAGAAACGCGGCCCTAACTCATCAATAGCGCGCTGCTGCCCAGCCGTCGTTCTTCCAGCCCTTAAAACAAAGGAGCGAATCCGATCAAAGTGCTTTTCTGAATTTTCCTCAGACAACTTAAGCAACAACCTTTTTAAAGTACGCGATCGTCTCCTTAAGACCATCTTCTAAATTAATCTTCGGTGTCCAGCCTAATTTAGACTTCGCTAATTCAATATTGGGTTGACGTTGCTTAGGATCATCTGATGGCAGCGGCTGAAACACCAGTTTTGACTTGCTGCCTGATAATTTCAGAATGGTTTCTGCCAACTCGAGCATAGTGAATTCACCTGGATTGCCTATATTGACTGGGCCAGTGAAGCCAGCCTCTGAGTTCATCATGCGTACGATCACCTCTATTAAGTCATCTACGTAACAAAAGCTGCGAGTCTGCTGCCCATCACCAAAAATAGTAATGTCTTTTCCCTGAAGTGCCTGAACAATGAAATTACTAACTACCCGACCGTCATTGGGATTCATACGAGGGCCGTAAGTATTAAAAATACGAACCACCTTAATATCCAGATTGTGTTGACGATAGTAGTCAAAGAAAAGGGTTTCTGCGCAACGCTTACCCTCGTCATAGCATGATCGAATGCCAATCGGGTTCACTCTTCCCCAATACTCCTCTGGTTGAGGATGAACTTCTGGATCGCCGTATACCTCACTAGTTGACGCTTGCAAAATACGTGCTCGGGTACGTTTTGCTAAACCCAGCATATTAATGGCGCCATGCACACTCGTTTTGGTTGTTTGCACCGGATCGTATTGATAATGAACTGGTGATGCTGGGCACGCCAAGTTATAAATTTGATTGGTTTCAACATAAAGTGGAAAGGTCACATCGTGACGCATGATCTCTAACTTAGGATTAGCAATCAAGTGCTCAAGATTTGCTTTTGAGCCTGTGAAATAGTTATCTACTACCAGTACATCATTACCTTCTTTCAATAACTTTTCTGTTAGGTGGGAGCCTAAAAAGCCAGCACCGCCAGTAATGAGAATTTTATTCATGAAGATATCTTTTTAAAGGTTATTTATGAAAGGGGGTATTCCAGCCAGCTGAGCGATAAGCATATACAACTTCAGCAAGCACAATCGATAATGAAGTCATGAATGATACCAAGCCAAAGACAAAGGTCCAGATCACATAGGTTGCTTGTAATGCGCGTACTGCACCAGCCTGAAAAAAGAATAACTCCAGTACAGTGAGAGAAATAAAGACGCCACTTAATACATCAAAGAAAATGGCAGCAGTACATAGACGTCCACGGGTTTTTGCTTCATTTGCTTCCTTGAGCATATGATCAAGTATGGCTTGATCTTTAATATTGCCCTCTTGAATTTTTTGCTGAATGGATCTCATTCGATCAACGGATCGAGCAAGACGTGCAGAGATCGCATTAATTAAAGTAGCGACAGCAGTTAACAGGAATACAGGTGCCAAGGCAAGCTGAATATTATTCGTAATTGCGTCTATCGATGCATCCATAACAAACCTAATCTCCTATTAATTTGACCAAGCTACTAAACCGCTATACGCACTAATAAGTACTAGCACTCCAAACACAATTCGATACCAAGCAAAGGGAATGAAATTATGTCCAGCAACATAATGAATCAACCAACGCACACAGACAAAAGCGGAAATAAATGCCGTAATAAATCCGAGCATAATTG
>JBFZCO010000067.1:0-6738 GCA_041307885.1 Burkholderiales bacterium
GTTTGGACCGTGACTCTGGCATGGAATTGTTGGCGATTGATTTTGATGAGCGTGACCCTGCCGTCGAATTTATGATTGCGCGCTCAATTGATGCTTGCCGTAAGCAAAATAAATATGTTGGTATCTGTGGTCAAGGCCCTTCAGATCATCCAGACTTCGCACGTTGGTTGGTTGCCAAGGGGATTACTTCAATCTCACTCAATCCCGATAGCGTAGTAGATACATGGGAAATGTTGGGTAAGAAAGAAGCTTAATCGAGTAGTTTTTTGTGAAATAAAAAGCCTAGATTGATATCTAGGCTTTTTTCTTTAAGACGGGCTTATTTGTAGGCTTAGTAGTTTTATTGCTTACCTTACCCGCGATACTTTTACTGGCTCGATGAATCGGTACTGCACCCATTTTTTTAGCCGGTGATGCAATGGAGCGTGAAGGGGTAGCGCCAGACCAGCTTGGCTCTGCAATAGAGTTAAATGCAGCGCGTAACTTTTCTCCCCAAAGCTGATGAATCATTTGAAAATAGGGATTTGATTCATCCAAAGTGACTAGCTTGCTTGCCTGTAATGAATTCTTCTCATAGACCAGCAGGTCTAAAGGTAAACCAACCGAGATATTACTGTTCAGGGTTGAGTCCATAGAAATGAGGGCACACTTTGTGGCCAAATTGAGGGGCGTGTCAAAAGTGATGACCCTATCCAAAATAGGCTTACCGTATTTAGACTCACCAATTTGAAAGTAGCAGGTTTCTGGCGTCGCTTCAATAAAATTGCCTGCTGAATAAATATTAAAAAGCCTTGGGCGTTCACCTTTGATCTGGCCTCCAAAAATGAGATTGCAATTGAAATCAATACCTGCCTTCTCAAGAGCTTTGTAGTCTCTATCGTAGACCTGTTTAATAGCATCTCCAACTACTACAGCGGCATCATGGGAATTCTCAACATTCCAAAGATTTTTACCATTGAGGAGTTGTCCTTGGCGAAGAATTTCTTTAACAGCTTGGGTGATGGCAAGATTGCCAGAGCTCATAAGGGTAAAGAAGCGATCTTTATCTTTTTGAAATAAAGACATTTTTCTAAAAGTACCAATTTGATCAACGCCTGCATTCGTGCGCGTATCAGACAAAAAAACTAAACCATCCTTTAGGCAGAGCCCAACGCAATACGTCATCCTACAACCCCTTTATTGATTTCTTGAAATTATCTCTTACTTACGCAGATTGAGGGGCAACTCTATTTAAGTTGAGAAATTGAAATGCTGGCGCTTAATTCTTCTCCATCACCACCTGAGCGCACGCCTTTTACTGGGGCGGCAGAATAATAATCTCTACCAATTGCCAGCCGAATATGGCGAGCATCTATAAGGCAGGCATGGGTAATGTCTACACTAATCCAGATCCCCTTATCAATATCAATGCAAAAATCAATCCAAGCATGACTGGCAAGGTTGGGGGATTCTTCGGCAAAGAAATACCCGCTAACATAGCGTGCTGGAATACCCGATGCTCTGCAAAGTCCAAGCATGATATGAGCGTGATCCTGACAAACTCCGGACCTCATCGCAAAAGATTGCGCTGCTGTAGAAGCAAAATTGGTTTGTCCAGGAAAATACAAAATTGCGCCTTGTACTGCAGCTGCCAATTTAAGGACTTCTTCAACTGAGTTTTTCTTGGGTAGTGATGCTGAAAAATACGCGAGCATTTCTGGGGTTGGCTCAGTCAAATGGGTCTGTTGGAGCAGGTGATAGGGCGATACTGCTTTGGGTTGATCGATAAACTCAAAGGCATCATGTGTATGAACTTCACCCTCAGCCTCAATCATCATAGAGGTGTAAGAGCTCTCCTGAACAAAAATATGACATAGATTTCCAAAGGCATCTTGGGAGCTGCTTGCTTTAATGGGTGTGCTGACCTTCCATTTATCGATGGTCTGACCGGCAACAGATGGTGGTGTCAGTCTTAATTCCTGAATGGAGTAGCGAACAGGAGTGTCATAGCGATATTCAGTTCGGTGACGAATCTTCAGGTGCATGGGGTTCTTTAGGCAACAGCTAATGGTATGAGATAGGCATTACTGAATTCATCGGCAATGTGATTGATGCGTTCCAAAAATTCCTCAATAAACTCTTCTAATCCTTGTGAAAATACTTCATCGATATCAGAGTAGTCTAAGCTTGCTTTAAGCTTGCCAAGTAAGCGCTCAATTTCTTTGGATTGCTGATTCTTGACTTCAGATACCAAGGGGATTAATTCATTCACGCAGCAGATCAGCGATCGCGGCATTTGCGTATTAAATATCAAGAGCTCTGCTACTTGTTTTGGCGTCACTTGATCAGAATAAATTTGACGATAGATTTCAAATGCAGAGACTGATCGAAGAAGGGCAGCCCAGTGATAAAAATCAAAGAAATCACCATCAGCTCCTTCAACTTTTGGTTTCTTATCAGTGCGCAGCACTTTCAAGGCTGCAGGGTCTTCGTATTTCGTTTCTAAAATTCTGGCAGTGTTATCAGCGCGCTCTAACAAGGTGCCAATATTCATGAAATAAAAGGCTTCATTCTTTAGCATGGTGCCATGCATTACGCCTCTGAATAAGTGGCAGCGGTACTTTACCCACTCCAAAAGTCTGCTTGGATCAGCCTGATTTCTAGCCTCTAGAATTTGCTGTAGCTCTAACCAGGTGGTGTTTTGGGTTTCCCATACTTCGGAGGTAATTTTTCCACGAATGACTCTAGCATTTTCTCTCGCTGCAAATAAGCAAGAAACAATGCTTGAGGGATTGCTCGTTTCATAGATCATGAAATCTAAAACATTTTCACGATTAATCACTTGATATTTGGCTAAGAATGCATCCTCAAGTTTGGAAATGGTTAACAGCTTTTTCCAACTTTGTTCTAAAAATTCAGTAGGCTGTGGTAACAAAGAGGTTTGGTGATTAACGTCAAGCATACGAGCAGTATTTTCCGCACGCTCCGTATAGCGGGCCATCCAGTACAAGCAATCAGCGGTGCGACTCAACATATTGGTAGCCCCTTAATCTTCCAAAACCCAGGTATCTTTAGTGCCGCCACCTTGAGAGGAATTCACTACTAGAGAGCCTTTTTTGAGGGCGACCCTAGTTAGACCGCCTGGAACCATCTTGATTGTTTTTCCGGAGAGGACAAAGGGCCTTAAATCAATATGGCGTGGGGCGATACCCGACTCCACAAAGGTGGGGCAGGTTGAGAGCGCCAGTGTTGGTTGTGCAATATATTTATCTGGATTGGCAACCAAATGTTTTCTAAAAATTTCAATCTCAGCTTGAGTAGATGCTGGTCCGACCAACATGCCGTAACCACCAGCACCATGGGTTAACTTGACAACTAATTTCTCTAGATTAGCTAGGGTATAGGCCAGGTCATCGGGCTTACGACACTGAAAAGTTGGCACGTTATTGAGAATGGGCTTTTCTCCCAAATAGAATTCAATCATGTCAGGCACATAAGGGTAGATCGATTTGTCATCGGCGATGCCGGTACCGATTGCGTTGGCTAAGGTGACATTACCAGCGCGATACGCAGATAACAATCCTGCAACACCTAGAGTTGAGTCAGAGCGAAAAGCTAGTGGATCTAAAAAATCATCATCGACCCTACGATAAATCACATCAACACGCTCGGGGCCATGAGTCGTTCGCATAAAGACCTGTTCATTTTTTACAAACAAATCTTTACCTTCCACCAATTCGACACCCATTTGTTGTGCAAGATAGCTGTGCTCAAAGTAGGCTGAGTTGTACATCCCTGGTGTTAACACAACGACATTCGGTTTTTTGACATCATCTGGTTTAACTGACTTGAGACATTCCAATAAAAAATCTGGATAGTGCTCGACAGGGGCAACACGATACTTTTGAAAAAGGTCTGGGAAGAGGCGCATCATCATTTTGCGATCTTCCACCATATATGAGACGCCCGAAGGCACACGCAAGTTGTCTTCTAAGACATAAAACTCACCTTCGCCGGCACGCACAATATCAATCCCTGCGATTTGCGCATAAATGTCGCGCGGTACGCTAACGTTACGCATCTCAGGACGATATTGCGCATTGTTAAAGATCTGTTCGGCAGGAATAATCCCCGCTTTAATAATGTCTTCATCATGGTAGATGTCGTAGATAAAGCGATTTAAGGCTTTGACGCGTTGGCGTAAACCAGCTTCAAGCTGCTCCCATTCTTTGGCAGTAAAAATGCGGGGAACTTGATCAAATGGGATGGTTCGCTCAGATCCAAGATCATCCCCGTAGACGGCAAAGGTAATGCCAACCCTTCGGAAGATAAGGTCTGCTTCAGCGCGTTTAAGACCCATCAGCGCATCGCTCTGCTGTTTGAGCCACTGATGAAATACTTGGTAATGGGGCCGCGCCTTTCCTGTGGCGTCGAGCATTTCGTCAAAAGGCAATTTCATAGTTACAAACTAATGCCTTAGAGGGGGTAGGCTGCAGGGTGAATGGAGCAGCTTGGTGCCTTAATGCACTAAATTAGTGCATTAATAGTCTCTGAGCATACTCCATAAGGCCGACTAGGCGTTGAGATCGCCTCTAGCAATGCGACCTTTTTGTACTTCCCACTCACGTTCCTTGGTGGCGGCACGTTTGTCATGCTGCTTTTTACCTCGAGCAAGGCCAATCTCGCATTTGATGTTTCCTTTGGAAAAATGCAGGTTAAGGGGGACTAAGGTGTAACCTTTTTGCTCAACCTTACCAATCAGTTTGCGGATCTCAATAGCATTGAGAAGCAGTTTGCGAGTGCGAGTACTGTCTGGAACAATATGGGTTGAAGCCGAGAGCAGTGGGGTGATGTGGCAACCAATCAGAAATAGCTCCGCCTTACGGATGACAACATACGCTTCTTTGATGTGCACGCGACCAGCGCGGATGGCCTTCACTTCCCAGCCTTCCAGAACCAGCCCTGCTTCGAACCGTTCCTCGATAAAATAATCGAAGAAGGCTTTTTTGTTATCGACGATACTCATATTTATTTAGCTTCTCAAGATCGATTATGGCAGACGTCTATAAGACCGTTTTAATTGGCCAATCAGCCGACCGCATGTATGGCTTGGTGACTGATGTAGCGCGTTACCCAGAATTCCTCCCCTGGTGTGGCGGCGTAGAAATATTTGAGCAAACTGAGACTATTTTGGATGCCAAAATCAATATTCAGTTCAAGGGCATTACGCAATACTTTCATACCCGTAACGTCAATCACCGTCCTGAAACCATCGATATGGTCTTTGTGGATGGGCCCTTTAAGCATTTTTCAGGGCAATGGAACTTTATCCCCCTGAAGGAAGATGCCTGCAAGGTCGAATTTAAGCTTCATTGGGAATTTAAGAGTGTCATCCTCGATAAGATTATTGGGCCCGTCTTTGGCCACATTGCTGGAACTTTTGTCGATTGTTTCGTTAAGCGCGCAGAAGATCTGTATGGGCAATAAGGCCGTCCCTCTTCTGATTTGTGATGCCAGGCTTGGCGAGCCTAAATTAAGCTCCTTCACCCTGAACTTAAGTGCAGATGAGCTAGCTACCGTTGGTTTAGCCTTAATCAGAGCAGGCATTGCAGAGGGACCAGATGATCTGGCCTTAGCCAGAAAAGGCTGTTTTGGGGTCTTTGGCAAGCGTAAAGATTGGGATAGCCCTATTTACCCCGGCGATCGATTGGAGCTTTACGCACCTTTGTTAGTAGACCCAAAGGCAGTTCGTCGAAAGAAGGCAAACCAGAACCAAGACGCTAAATTCCAAGCAGCTGCAGCTAAAAGAAAGGCTAGGAGGCTATAATCGGTTTTTGCGACTAGGGGTTTTGCATGCGACTCATTCAAAAAGCACTCACTTTTGACGATGTGCTCCTTGTACCGGCTTATTCTTCGGTACTCCCTCGAGATGCCAGCTTGGCAAGTAAGTTAACTCGAGACATTTCACTTAATACACCGCTGGTGTCTGCTGCTATGGATACCGTCACCGAAGGCCGCTTGGCAATTGCCATGGCCAGTGAAGGTGGTATTGGTATTGTTCATAAAAATCTCAAGCCTGCTGAGCAGGCTAGGGAAGTGGCTAAGGTCAAACGTTATGAGTCGGGCATTTTGCGTGACCCTATTACTGTAGGCCCGGATGTCACGCTACGCCAAGTTATTCAACTTTCTCGTGAGCACGGTTTCTCTGGATTCCCAGTGTTAACTGGTAAAGAGGTAGTGGGGATTATTACTAACCGCGACTTGCGCTTTGAAGAGGACTTAGATGCGCCAGTGAAATCCAAGATGACTCCACGTGAGCGCTTGATTACGGTGAAAGAAGGTTGCTCGCTTGAAGAAGCGAAGCGCTTGATGAGTCAGCATCGCTTAGAGCGCGTGCTGGTGGTGAACGATAAATTTGAATTACGTGGCCTCATCACTGTTAAAGATATTTTGAAGGCTACTGAGCACCCAAATGCTTGTAAAGATAGCGAAGGTAAATTACGTGTTGGTGCTGCTGTTGGCGTTGGCCCAGACAACGATGAACGTATTGAGCTCCTAGTTCGTGCCGGCGTTGATGTGATTGTGGTAGATACCGCTCATGGTCATAGTCAAGGCGTATTAGATCGCGTCAAATGGGTCAAGAAAAATTATCCTCACGTACAAGTGATTGGTGGAAACATTGCTACTGGCGATGCCGCTAGAGCATTGGCTGATCATGGTGCTGATGGCGTTAAGGTAGGCATTGGTCCAGGCTCCATT
>JBFZCO010000068.1:0-15306 GCA_041307885.1 Burkholderiales bacterium
GAGGGGGCTTCTTTTAGCGTGGCGAGAAATGACTGTGAGGCTTTCATGTATGGATATAATCAAATCATTGATTTTAAAGGATTTGAGGCACGATCATGCTTGACCGTGAAGGGTATCGCCCGAATGTCGGCATAGTCCTCCTCAATAGCCGTAACGAGGTTTTCTGGGGAAAACGCGTTGGGCAGCATTCGTGGCAGTTCCCGCAGGGCGGGATTCAGCATGGTGAAAGCCCTGAGCAGGCCATGTATCGCGAATTGCACGAGGAAGTTGGCTTGCTGCCAGAACATGTCCAAATTGTTGGGCGCACTAGGGATTGGCTTCGATATGACGTCCCTGAGGAGTTCTTGCGCCGTCAACACGCTACCAAAGGTCACAGGGCCAGCTATCGAGGTCAAAAACAAATTTGGTTCTTATTACGCTTCGTTGGCTTAGATAGTGATATTCAATTGCGTGCCTCTGAACATCCTGAGTTTGATGCCTGGCGCTGGATTCCTTTTTGGATTCAACTCGATGCGGTAATCGATTTCAAACGCGAGGTATACCAAATGGCCCTTTCTGAGCTTGCTCGCTACCTGTCTCGCGGCATGCGTATGCAACAACTCGCTTGGGGGGCTCCACTTGATCTCTTTCAATCCCTGTATGCAACTGAAGAAGATCAACCAAATGAAGCAAAACCGACTGATAAACCATGATCAAACTATTTAGCCGCCGTATCCAGCAGTATTTCATTGGCCTAGTGATTGGTCTCTTATTAACAGCGTGTGCTGGAGACCCTATGGAAAGTGGTTTAGATCCTTTTGCACCCATGGTTTTCAAGGAGGGGGCGACAGCTATGCCGCTAAATCCACCCAATAAATCTACTATCCTGCCTTTTTATGTTTCTCAAACCACCATCTTTAAATTTGCAATAGATACTGACTCTATTCTGATTGGTAATGATGGCATTACTAGATATATCGTGATTTTGACGAGCCCAAACGGTAATAGCCAAACTCAATATGAAGGTATTCGTTGTGATTCATTCCAGTGGCGTTTATATGGCACATTTGAAAATGGACGTTGGAAAGAAAATCCTCTAGCAAGCTGGAGAAGCATTCAAGACAATATTCCAAATCGCTATCAAGCTGCCCTAGCACTGGGTGCGTTCTGTAGCTTTAGCGCTCAAGAAAAGGATATTAATAAGATTATGCAATCACTTAATCCGAACGGATTTACAGGTCAAACTAAGCCCACTAACTCATATGGAGTGGTGAATTAATTACCTGGCGGCAACCAAATTAGTACCAATCTTTTCACCCGCAATTAAGCGGGTAAGGACATTGGCCTCTCGGCCTGAAGCTATGACAGTAGAAGTACCAGTTTGAGCAGCAATCTTGGCTGCTAAGACTTTGGTAAGCATGCCACCTTTACTCAGCTCACTGGCAGCGCCACCAGCCATCTTCTCTAAATTAGGATCGCCGGCAATTGCATCACTCAATAAAACAGCGGATGCATCCTGACGCGGATCGGCCGTAAACAAACCACCTTGATCGGTCAAAATCACCAATAAGTCTGCATGAATTAAATTGCTGACCAAGGCAGCCAAGCTGTCGTTATCACCAAACTTGATTTCATCCGTGACTACAGTGTCGTTTTCATTAATGATGGGTACAACACCCAGCTTTAATAATGTATCTAAGGTCGCTTTTGCATTCGCATTTCGCTCAGCATGAGCTAAGTCCGCATTGGTTAATAGCACTTGCGCACTTCGTAAATTAAAGCGGGCAAAACAGCTTTCATACACCTGCACCAGGCCCATCTGGCCAACTGCTGCTGCAGCTTGTAGCTCATGAATTTCGTGGGGACGTTTTTTCCAACCCAGACGCTGCATGCCTTCGGCAATTGCACCAGAACTCACCATCAAGACTTCATGGCCATTTTTCAGCAAAGTGGCCATTTGTTCAGCCCACATGGCAATCGCCGCGTGATCCAAACCTTCGCCATTGTTAGTAACTAAGCTTGAGCCTACTTTAACAACAATTCGTTTTGATTTTTGTGCAGTCATATCAGTTGAGCATATCAAATGAAATTAATCTGGAGCCTTATCTTCAGGCAATGTTGGTGCTTGATAACGAGGATCAATGGCTCGCTCCTCTGCATCATCACGATCTTTGCGAACTGAATCTAAGTAATCCTGCAAGGAATAGCAAAGCTTATCGCAACCCATACCAGTTAAAGCGGAGATCTCAAATACTGGCCCCTTCCACTTAAACTTTTTAATGAAATCAGCAACGACTTTTTTGCGATCTTCTTCCGGGACCATGTCGATCTTATTTAACACTAACCAACGGGGCTTCTCAACCAAAGCTTCATCGTACTTTCGTAACTCATTAACGATCGCATTTGCATCTGCAACAGGGTCAACGTTCTCGTCGAATGGTGCAATATCTACCAAATGCAGTAAAACACCTGTGCGCTGTAAATGCCGCAAGAAGCGATGGCCTAAGCCGGCACCTTCTGCGGCACCCTCAATCAACCCAGGAATATCCGCAATCACAAAACTACGCTCACTCCCAACACGTACAACACCTAAGTTGGGATGTAAGGTGGTAAATGGGTAGTCAGCAATCTTTGGTCGAGCATTAGAAACAGCGGTAATCAAAGTAGATTTACCGGCATTGGGCATACCTAATAGACCGACATCAGCCAAAACTTTTAACTCAAGTTTTAATTTGAAGCGCTCGCCAGGCTTACCATTTGTTTTTTGTCGGGGGGCGCGATTCGTACTACTCTTAAAGTGAATATTTCCCCAGCCACCAACGCCACCTTGCGCCAAGCAAAGACGCTCACCATGTGTAGTGAGATCTGCAATTGGCTCGCCAGTTTCATAATCAGAAATGATGGTGCCTACTGGCATACGTAACTCAATATCATCGCCTGCACGACCATAACAATCAGCACCGCGACCAGGCTCGCCATTTTTGGCGGTATGGGTTTTGGCATAGCGGTAGTCAATCAAGGTATTGATGTTGCGGTCAGCAATAGCCCAAACGCTTCCACCCTTACCGCCATCGCCACCATCGGGGCCGCCAAACTCAATAAACTTTTCACGGCGCATGGAAGCACTACCGGCGCCACCTTGGCCAGCGATAACTTCAATCCGAGCTTCGTCGATAAATTTCATGAATAAAAAAGGCCTCGCTTAGCGAGGCCTGTTCCTAAGAGTTAAATTCGGAATAAATCTGAATCAAACGTGTCTCAGTCAGGCGTCTTATGAACGCGGGAGAACTGAAACCTGAGCCTTCTTCAAAGCACCCTTAACGCCAAATTCCACTTGTCCATCAACTAAGGCAAACAAAGTGTGATCTTTACCAATACCAACGTTCATACCCGGATGTACTCGTGTACCACGTTGGCGAATGATGATGCTGCCAGCATTAATTTGCTCGCCGCCAAAAACTTTAACGCCTAAGCGTTTCGATTCTGAGTCGCGGCCATTTCGTGTCGAGCCGCCGCCTTTTTTCTGTGCCATATCTTTCTCCTGCTATTAGCCGTTAGCCTAAATTAGGCCTTAATGGTGTTAATCAGAATTTCTGTGTAATTCTGACGATGGCCTTGGTGCTTTTGATAATGCTTGCGACGGCGCATCTTAAAGATTGTCACTTTATCGTGACGTCCCTGGGAGACGACAGTGGCCATCACAGCTGCACCATTAACCAACGGATCACCCAATTTGAGTGAAGCGCCTTCGCCTACGGCGAGGACTTGGTCAAGAGTGATTTCGCTGCCGATTTCCGCTGGTATCTGTTCTATTTTCAATTTTTCGCCTGCAGCAACTTTATACTGTTTGCCACCGGTTTTTATGACCGCGTACATGGTTTGAAACCTCAATTAATATCTACATTTAAGCTAATCCACCCTGGATGAGCTAAGCCCATTATTATATCTTGCATGACGAGCACTGTCAAAATCAATGAATTAAGCCAAATTCTGGCCCCCATTGCCTTAGATTTCAAGGCCTTAGATGAGGTTATTCGCCTGCGACTGGCCTCAAAAGTCGCTTTAATTGACCAAATCTCGACTTACATCATCCAGGCAGGTGGAAAACGGGTCAGGCCAGCCCTCCTACTCCTAGTAAGCAAAGCTTTATCCAATGGCAAAGACACTCCCCATGCCCTAGAGCTAGCAGCGGTAGTGGAATTTATCCACACAGCCACCCTACTCCATGATGATGTTGTCGATGAATCCACCCTCAGAAGGGGTCGTGAGACTGCCAATGCTGCTTTTGGCAATGCTGCAAGTGTCCTGGTGGGTGATTTTCTCTATTCCAGGGCCTTTCAGATGATGGTGGGGCCCAATGATCTGCGGGTAATGGAAATCCTGTCTGATGCAACCAACACGATTGCAGAAGGCGAAGTTTTACAACTTCTTAATATAAATGACCCCGAAGTAGATGAAGAGAGCTATTTACGGGTAATTCGCTATAAAACTGCCAAATTATTTGAGGCCTCTACCGAGCTTGGGGCAATTTTGGCGAAAGCTTCAGATGCTTACCGAGAGCAGGCCGCTGCTTTTGGACGTCATATTGGTACTGCCTTCCAGTTAATGGATGACCTTTTGGACTACACCGCGGATGCATCCCAAATGGGAAAAAATGCTGGCGATGATTTGAGAGAAGGTAAGCCTACGCTCCCCCTCATTTATCTTCTGGAAAATGGGAGTACTGAAGAGCGCCTATTGGTTCGCGCCGCAATCGAACAAAATCAAGACTTGCCAGATGATGTCTTCCAACAAATTCTGAGTGCCGTACAAAATTCTGGTGCTTTGGATTACACCCAAGCAGCTGCAAAGCGAGAAGTTGATTTGGCACTCGAGTGCCTCAAAGACTTCCCTCAAAATGAAGCAACAACAGCGCTACATGCCTTGTGCAAATATTCCCTGTCTCGACAAACCTAAGCACCAACACTTTTTACCCTGAGATCGCGTGCAGTAATGCGGGCCTTTTCTGCTTCCTCACGTAAGCGAGTAATTTCCTCAATACTGAGTTGCTCAATATTGGAATAATCCAATTTCCACATGGGATCTGAAGTCCATACCAAAGGGGACTGCACCGTTGTGCGGGGTCCCGGCGCACCTTCAAGTAAACGCAGAGCCAATTCAAAATTGGAGTCTTGTGCTTGCATATTATTAGGGAGTGCAGCAGCGTTACCTAGTGGAAAATCGCTGAAGAGCAAACGGGGCACACCGCAGTACTCCACAATATCTTTCGCTGCGCCCATAATGACCGTTGGTATGCCTGCCTCCTCTAAATAGCGCGCCAATAAACTTTGGCTTTGGTGACAAATGGGGCAATTCGGAATCAGCACAGCTACATCAACGTGATCATCACGAAGCTTGTTCAGAATTAAGGGTGCATCAATCTCCAGAGTATGGCGTTGACTACGATTAGTGGGCAAACCATAAAAATGTTTAGACAAAGATTGAATACGCCCCTTTGCAGCAGCCCGTTTTGCTGCATCCAATGGGAACCAACAATTACTGTCCTGCATATTAGCGTTGCGTCTATCAATACCGACATGCGCAATGCGCAAGTCTGCATCTCCATCAATCGAAAGGGCATAGGGATCGTAAAACTTTGCTGCAGCGTTATAGGGTGCACCAGGACCCTGTGGGCCTTTGCTGCCGTCAAACGGGACTGCCGTGGTCACTAAGCCGAGGGTGGATTGGTTGAGGGGCTTTTGCAGTGGGGTAAAAGGCACATCTATGTAATGCGCCCAAACATAGGGGGTGCCATATCCCAAGCCGAGATAATAGCTCCGGGTTCGCTCTATATAGCGAACTGGCTGGTCCAATTCAGGCGCAAAATGCAATTCAGAATTCCTATTCATCCATCCATCCCTGTAAGATATTGCTTATCAAATATTAACCATCAGGAGAATTCATTATGGCTCAATGGCTCAGATTTCAACATCAAGGCAAATCCGGCTTAGGACAAGTACAGGGCGATCAAATTGCCGTGTACACCGGCGATCTATTTAACAACCCCCAGGCTACTGGAGAAACATTAAAACTGTCTGATGTCACCATCGACATCCCATGTACTCCATCCAAAATGGTAGCTATGGTGGACAACTTTCATGCGCTGGTTACCAAACTGGAGCATGCTGTACCAGCAGAGCCTTTATATTTTCTGAAAGGCAACAATTCTTTTTTGGCAGCCAATCAAGTTATTCGTACTCCAAAGTCCTACTCTGGAAAAGTTGTTTATGAGGGCGAACTCGGGATTGTGATCGGCAAGGCTTGTCATGAGGTAGATGAAGCCCAAGCAGCCAATGCCATTTTTGGTTACACCTGTATTAACGATGTCACAGCAATTGAGATTTTGAATCGCGATCCTGGCTATGCTCAGTGGACACGCTCAAAGAGCTTCAACACTTTTGGCGTCTTCGGCCCTTACATTACTACCGATGTAGATCCAAGCAAGCTCACGATTAAAACAATTCTGAATGATCAAGAGCGTCAGAACTACCCTATTGCTGACATGATTTTCCCGCCAGCAAAATTGGTTAGCCTAATCTCGCAAGACGTCCCCCTACAGGCTGGTGACATCATTGCCTGCGGAACTTCTGTAGGCGTTGGTTCCATGAAGCCTGGTAGCAATGTCAGCATCATCATTGATGGTGTTGGACGCCTAGATAATCGCTTTGAATAAATCATCCGAGCGCTTAATTTAAAACCAAAGCTTCAAAATAAAAACCCTCACCATATTTAGTGGTGAGGGTTTTTTGTTGCCCAATGACTTAAGGTATTGAGTCTACCTATTACTGCATAGCCTTAGTAACCAGAGACAGATGGCAATGCCAAACTACCTTTACAGGCCTGAACATTCTCATCAAGGTACTTTGTTAATGCAAAGACCGTATTAAGACAAGGTGTCGGTGTTTCGGTAATTTTGCCAAGCTCAATTACAGAACCCAGTAGAGCATCAATTTCTAAGCTGCGACCCGCCTCCAAGTCTTGCAACATGGATGTTTTATGTTTACCCACTTTTTCAGCACCAGCAATACGACGCTCAATATCGACACGGAAAGTCACGCCCAACTTCTCAGCAATGGTTTGTGCTTCAGCCATCATGCTACGAGCCAATTCTTTGGTGAGTGGATATTGACAGATGCCTTCCAATGTTCCGTGAGTCAAAGAGCTGATCGGATTGAAAGTCATATTGCCCCATAGCTTGAGCCAAATCTCAGAGCGGATATCCTCTAGGATTGGCGACTTAAATCCAGCTGCAGACATCATTTCAGACATCTTCTGAATACGCTCAGTCTGCTGACCGTCCAACTCGCCCAGTGGGAAGCGGTTGCCTTCAACGTGACGAATAACGCCAGGAGCTTGTGTAAAGGTTGCTGGATACACGACGCAACCAATAATGTTGTTTGGATTAATTGCATTCTTAGCAACACCACCAGCATCAACCGTTTCAACTGAATGATCTTGATAGTCACCACCCAACTTCTGGAAGTACCACCAAGGAATTCCGTTTTGCATTGGAATCAAAATCGTTTCTGGGCCCATGATTGCGGCGAGATCATCAATGACCGGCTCAACCTGGTGCGCCTTTACTGCCAAGATCACCACGTCAGGTGTCTCTGCATCCCGAATTTTTTCAACTGCTTTGACCTGCGCCACTAAGGGCTCAGGCTGGTCATCCATAATTAACGCCAGGCCACGCTCTTTAATCGCGGCCAATGTTGCACCACGAGCAACAACCGTCACATCATTGCCAGCTCGCGCCAACATGACAGCAAGGTAACCGCCAATCGCGCCCCCTCCACCGATCACACAGATTTTCATAAAAACTCCATAAAGATAAAAAATTTTGAATTAGTGCCATATTAGATGAGAACATTTTGCGGTGCAATAAGGGATTGTGCCTAATATTTGAGCAAATTCGCTCAACTTGCGATCAATCTAGCCCTAGGCACCAATCCACCTAAAAGCATTCCGGCAATACTGGCGAAAAGACCCGCTAATTGAGGGGGGAGAATAGCCTCAGGGGCAAGAACTTCACAGCTAATCCAGACAACGAGCCCACAAACTACGGATAACAATCCACCTAAAGAATTTGCCCTGGACCAGTACACCCCAAAAGCTAGCGGTACAAAAGCTGCAACCAAGGTCACTTTGTAGGCATTCTCAACCATCTTAAAAATGGATAAATTGGAATTTATTGCAAAAAAAGTGACTACCAGGGTGAAGCAGAGCACGGTAATTCGCATGACCTTCAATAGGTCTTGATCAGATAGATGCTTAAAAAATCCTCTGACAATATTTTCAGCAAAGGTAACGGATGGTGCGAGCAATGTAGCGCTGGCACAACTCTTGATAGCCGATAGTAAGGCACCAAAAAACATCACCTGCGCAATCAGTGGCGCATGATTCAAAATCAGTTTTGGCAAAATCATTTGTGGGTCTGTATTTAAATACTGCTTCACGAGATCTGGGCTAATGATGGTTGCAGAATAAGCCAAATACAGTGGAACAAATGCAAAGACAAAATACAGCACTCCGCCTAGCAAAGCGGCTTGAACTGCAATGTTTACATTCTTAGAAGATGTGATCCGCTGAAACACATCTTGCTGCGGAATAGAACCTAGCATCATCGTGCATAAAGCAGCTGTAAAGCCAAGGATAGAGGCGAGATTCATATCAGGCCAGAAATTGGAAAACTGGCCAGCAGCTACAGCATGCTCAAAAACTACACCAACACCTCCAGTTTGACTCGTTATCTCACCACCGATATAAAGCATACCCACCACAATGATGATCATCTGGATGAAGTCGGTAATCGCTACTGACCACATTCCACCGAATAGCGTATAGATCAACACGCTACCAGCACCGATCAGCATACCGGCAGTTTGTGTGATGCCGCCTTCAGACACAACATTAAAAACAAGTCCCAAGGCTTTAATCTGCGCAGCCACCCAACCCAAGTAGGAAACTACAATACAGAGCGTTACCAAAACCTCTACGGTGCGGCCATATTTTTCTCTAAAGAAATCACCAATGGTGAGCATGCGGCGGTTGTAGAGATGGCGAGCGAAGAAGAGTCCAACCAATATCAGGCATAGGGAAGATCCAAAAGGATCGGAAACAATCCCGCCCAGCCCCTCTTTTAGAAAGGTAGCTGGGATACCTAGCACCGCTTCGGAGCCAAACCAGGTAGCAAATACTGTGGCGGTAACAATGGGCAAGGGTAGGCTATGACCCGCTGCCGCAAAGTCAGCAGTATTTTTAACCCGTAGTGCCGCCCAAAGACCGATGCCTACAGATACAACCCAATAGATGATGACAAACCAAATCAGCATCGCCCAATTTCTCCTTCAGGAATTTGGTGAAATTATATGGCCTTGTCACTTATGGCATTTAATCAACTAGAGCTAAATTTAGACGAGCTGGTCTGACATAATTCATGGGTGAATTCCGCCATACACCCTAAAAAGAACCCCAATAGCGATCTAGCCTATCAAAAGGCGATTTTGGGTTCTGTATCGCGTACATTTGCACTCACCATACCTCTCCTACCACCAGCAATTGAAGTGGTGGTTGGCAACACCTACTTGCTATGTCGGATTGTCGACACGATTGAGGATGCAGCTGAACTCAACCCAATAGAAAAACGGGACTTATCTAAATTATTTTTAGATGCAGTCCTAGACGCTATTCCGGTAGAGGCTTTTGTAAACCCCTGCTTAGAGGCTCTTAACAACTACTCCAATGTCGATGAGCTTGATTTAATCGCACACACCCCCACCATCCTTCGAATTCTGAATACCTTTCCCGAAGCAGATCAGGCAGCGATTAGCCGTTGCGTTTCAATCATGTCCGATGGCATGTCCCATTTCCATGGCCGCCAAACCCAAGAGGGGCTAAAGGATCTCGCTGAGTTTGAGGAGTATTGCTATGTGGTGGCTGGCGTCGTAGGAGAGTTGCTGACAACCATCTTTAGCAACTACTCTTCTAGATTTGCGAAGCAGATTAAGGGGCATGAGCAACTTGCAATCGATTTTGGTCAGGCCCTGCAAATGACAAATATTTTGAAGGACTCACCAGAGGATCGTGCGCGCGGGGTTTCCTGGAAACCGGCGCAAATGACTCAAAGCGAGCTACTCAAGATTGCCTATGAGAAACTGCAAGACTCCATGAGCTACATTCTGCTCATTCCAACAAATGAAATAGGCATGAGGCGCTTCTGCTTTCTGGCCTTTGGGCTATCAGTCATGACGCTTGAAAAAATTGCCACTAGAAATGAATTGAACAATAAGTCGGGGATAAAACTTTCCAGAAATACTGTTTGGATTTTTTATGCATTTACTCAGCTTGCCGCTAGAAATGCATCTCTGATGAAAGCATTCTTTTATCTCTCATCTAACCAACTCAGAAAACTATCTGCAAAGAAGCCTTAAATCACTCCCTCATGCTTTAAGAGCCATATCTTGACCTGACGATAAAAACCCGGTGCGTCTTCCTTCATAAAGCCCCCAAGACCTTGGGCGGAAACCACCCTATGGCATGGAGTTACCAAAGGATATGGATTTGCGCCACAAGCAGTTCCAACGGCGCGGGGTCCACTTTTAATTTTTTTTGCTATCTCACCATAGGTGCTTGTTTCCCCCAACCCAATACCTAGGGTGGCGCCCCACACTTTTTGCTGATGAGCTGTACCAGCCGGCTTTAGCGGAACATCAAAGACCGAGGAGGCATCCTTGAAATACTGAGTGCACTGCTTTGAAAATGCCTTAGCTAAGGCATTGCTTGGGGGGTGCAATACCGTTTTCGGGGGCAAGTAGTCTATTTTTGAAATCATCAAACTACCATCCACTAACTCTGTTTGTACGCCTAGGCACCCAAAAGGGGCAGATATCACGCAATACTCGGTTGATGTAGGGGTGGGCATGAAGAAGATTCTGACACACATTGCAGGATTAATTCATGCAGGATTCCAGGGCGGCTATAGCTACTGAAATAGCACTTTGCTATATTGGATGTTCCTTATTCCTAGTAGGCGCAACTGATGGACACTTTTTTTGATGATTGGCCCTTTATTGCTCAGGTCGCATTAGTCATCTTCCTACTCGCACTATCCGGCTTATTTTCTATGGCCGAAACCAGCATGCTCTCATCCAATCGCCATCGCTTGCGTGCGATGGCTAATGGTGGCAACGCTGGAGCTGCCCTTGCTGAAAGATTATTAAAGCGCATTGATTCACTACTTTCAGTGCTGCTGATTTCCAATAACCTCATCAACACTATTCTGCCAATCTTAGTTACCGGCATTGCTCTACATATTTTTGGTGATAGCGGCCTCGTGCTGTCAATAGCAACCTTAGTCGTTGCGCTACTCATCATTATTTTTAGTGAAATCACCCCAAAAGTGATTGGCGCAGCCTTTCCAGAAAAAATCGCCAGCAATGTTGGATGGTTCATTCTGCCCCTCACTTTTGTTCTCAAGCCACTGCTCTGGTTTATTAATAGTTTTGTATCTGGATTAATGAAGATCTCTGGCTTGCAAACCTCGACCGAGAATCGAGTCATGAGTAAAGAGGAATTACGGAGCTTAGTTCTAGAGTCAAATCGCTTTGTTTCTGCTCATCATCGCAACATCTTGCTCAATCTTTTTAATCTTGAAAATATCTTGGTTGATGATGTAATGACGCCCCGCGCCAAGATTGAATTACTGGATCTCTCCAGACCGATTGACGAAGTGATTGAGCAATTAGAAACCTGCTATCACAATAAATTACCAGTATGTGATGGCGATTCTGAGCGCATTGTTGGCATTCTGTCTGTTAAAAAGGCACTCTCCTTGCTAGGTAATAAAGAACTTCATCACGAGGACTTTAGATCCTTATTAAACGAACCTTACTTCATCCCCAGTGGAACGCCTGTCCTGCAGCAAATGCAATTTTTCCAAGATAACCAGCAGCGCTTAAGTTTGGTGGTGAATGAGTATGGTGAAGTACTTGGTCTAGTGACCTTTGAAGATATTGTTGAAGAGCTGATTGGCGAGTTCACTACTTCATTCTCCAATCTCTCTAATGACCCTTATTGGTTAGCTGACGGGACTTATCTTGCTAGCGGTACTGCCTCATTACGAGATTTAAACCGTCTACTGAAGCTCGATCTTCCGCTAGACGGGCCGCGCACCCTAAATGGTCTGATCCTGGAAAAGCTTGAGGCGATACCTGACTACGATGTCAGCATTCGAATTGCTGGTGTAGTAATGGAAATTATTCAGTTTGACGAGCACGGGGTAAAAACAGTGAAGCTATACCAACCTCATGCCCAGACAAACCAAGATTGAGCGAGCTACTGCATGAATCCCATATTATCCGGACCTGGCATGACATCGCTGTTGATGCATTACATAATCGAGCAACGGATATTCATATTGAGGCGAGATCTCAAGAAACTATAGTACGCACGAGGATTGATGGTCGCCTTACCTTACAAAATCAATACCCCATTGATTTACATGAGCGATTAATTACACGCATCAAAGTATTGGCACGGCTCGATATTGCTGAAAAGCGTTTACCTCAAGACGGCCGCCTTGTGATTGGCTATGACTTTAGCCATCCCAATATTGATTGCAGGGTATCTATTCTTCCCACCTTGCACGGTGAAAAAGCAGTTGTTCGTATTTTGCCTAGCCGATTAGAGGAATTGGCGCTAGATCAGATTGGCTTACTCCCAGAGCAACTTGCAATAGTTCAAGAGGCTATTGGCCAAACCAATGGATTGATTCTAGTGACGGGGCCTACTGGAAGTGGGAAGACGCGCACCTTGTATAGCTGCTTGAGTTTCCTGAACCAAGTACAACGCAATATTTGCTCCGTCGAAGACCCTATTGAAATACGACTTCCAGGAGTCAATCAGGTGGCTTACCACCCAAAATCAGGCTTGGACTTTCCAACCATTATTCGCGCCCTGCTTCGCCAAGATCCCGATGTCATCATGATTGGTGAAATCCGTGATTCTGCAAGTGCACAGCTTGCTATTCAAGCAGCTCAGACAGGTCATTTAGTTTTAAGTACGCTTCATACACGCAACGCTATTGGCGCTTTAAGTCGACTCAAGAGTCTCGGCATAGATCAAGAATCTATTGAATCCTGTCTTCGTTGTGTTAGCTCTCAAAGATTAATTCGAAAGCGTTGCAAGCAATGTAGTTCAACTCCGAGCAAATTATCTTCTTGTAGTCTTTGTAAGGGATCGGGCTATTTTGGTCGCATTGGAGTTCATGAGGTTCTAGGAAGCAAACAGTTATTTGAGTCGGCTCAAGTATTAGATATCCATTCCGCCGGGATGCAATTACTAAAGTCCGGTTTAGTAGATCAGATATCCCTTGATTCTGAGCTGGGCTCTTGGCATTAGCTCACATGCATTTCAATAAAAAACTCAGCAAGCCTGAGCAACTGCATTTTGCACAACAGATGCTTGCCCTGCTTCAGGCTGGGCTACCCTTACTGAACGCTATCCAGCTATTGATTCAGTCTGCACCAAAATCATGGCATGCCTGGTTAGAAGATGTTCGCGCACTACTTCAAAAAGGCAATAGCTTTTCTTTTTGCTTATCTGCGCAAGGTGGAAAATTTTCCCCAGAGTTTTCTAACCTCATAAGGGTGAGTGAGAGAACAGGCGACCTCAGCTTGGCACTACGCACAATTTCACAGCAACTAGAAGCCCAGATCGAACTGAGAAGAAAGGTACAGCAGTCACTGACTTATCCGGTGATTACCCTAACCACTTCCTTCTTATTGGTACTAGTGATGATGATTTGGGTAGTACCTGTATTTAAAGATGTGTTTGGACACTTTCAGGCAGAGCTACCGGCACCAACCAGAATTCTTATCTCCATTTCTACCGGCATCCAAAATTACACTCTAGAAATATTATTCAGCACGCTTGTTCTTCTCGTTGGCTTTGTTTACACGTGGCTCAAATCTAGCTCTCTCCAGAAATTCTGTGATGCCTTCTTATTACGCATTCCTTTTTTTGGAAATCTATTCAGATTAGCAACAATGGCTCATTGGTGCCGAACCTTAGGGCATTTACTGGAAACAGGCTTACCCCTCCCAGATGCACTGAGAGTTACTGCGCAATCTACAAATCATTGGGTGAGTCATGACTTTAGTGCCGAGATATTTAAACACCTTACTCGAGGCTGGCCTTTAGGAGAATCTCTAAAGCGAGCAGACCCCAAGTCACGACTTCTCGATGTAGAAACTTTACTTCTGCTGCATATTGGTGCTGAAAGCGGAGCCTTAGCTGAGATGCTAAACAAGCGCGCCACTGCACTGGGGTCTCAATTGAGCAGCCAACTCAATGCACTCAGCCAAAGCTTAGAACCGGCACTCATTCTTTTTGTTGGCGCCATTATTGGTAGCTTGGTCATAATCCTATATCTACCCATCTTTAATTTAGGTCAAATTGTTTAATGGATCCCAAAGTAGGTATCTGGATAATCAAATCAATATTGATAGTGGCCTTGCTTAGCTTGGCCTATATTGATTGGAAGACATTTCGCTTACCGAATGTAATTACATACCCTTTGATTTTTTTAGGCATTGCTTTTAACGCTTCCTCGGACCTACGCCTAAGCACCCCAAGCTCGGCATTCATAGGTGCACTTGTGGGGTACACATCGCTTTGGGCATTAAATACTGGCTATCGTCTTCTGAAAAACCGCAATGGTATTGGCATGGGAGATGCTAAGCTCTTGGCAGCTCTGGGGTCCTGGCTGGGCTTGAGCGCCCTACCCAGCATTCTTCTAATTGCCTCTGTCACTGGAATAGCGGGTGGCATCATTTGGCTTCAATGGCGGGGGTATCAACTTCAACAAGCCTTCCCTTTTGGCCCTTTTTTAGCTATTGCTGGCATCATTGAACTCTTATGGCCTCAACTCATTCCAACCCTAATTCTGCCCAAGCTAATTTAAAACTCTTAAAGGGGGAGATCCCTTTAATTGGCTTAACTGGCGGAATTGGGTCTGGAAAAACTACAGTCAGCACCATACTGGGTGAGCTTGGGGCTGGGATTATTGATACGGATTTGATTTCTCATCAGATCACTGGAATTGGCGGAAAAGCCATTCCCTTGATTTCTGCTGCATTTGGGGCTGACTTTATTGATCCTCAGGGGGCCTTGAATCGAGCCAAAATGCGAGCCCTTGTCTTTGAAGATGCGAATGCCCGTCAAGTTCTGGAGCAGATCACTCACCCCTTGATTCAGCAAGAAACTGCTAAACAAGCATTTGACTTAGCC
>JBFZCO010000069.1:0-3668 GCA_041307885.1 Burkholderiales bacterium
GCATTCCAAAAACGGGTATTACTTGTCACGTATTGATCATAGGGGGCATGGATAAATACTCGGATAGAAATATCTTTACCATTTGGATCTAAGTTATATGCGACAACCTCACCGACGCTAAGACGACGAAAATATACCTGAGTACCCACATCATGAGATCCTAAGGTAGGCGATTTCAAAATAAACTCGCGGCCAGGTACTTCGCTAGTTAATATAGGGGGAACATCAAGCGCAATAAAATTTTCACGTCTTGCGTCAGATTTACCTAAATCGGCAGCAATAAATGGACCGCTGAATAAGGTACTTAAACCTGAAATCCCAGTTGCAGAAATACGAGGTCGAACAATCCAAAAACGCGTGTCATCTTTATTAAAATCTGCTGCATCCCTATTTAATTGCACGGTAGCAATAACCTGCTGATGATCTTGAGCAAGAGTAATCTTTTTAACCAGCCCAATATTGACCCCTTTAAATTGCACAAAGGTTTTTCCTGCCTCCAATCCATTGCCTGACTTAAATGCGATTTGAATAATAGGGCCACGATCAACTACCGCCTTGTAAGCAAGACTTAATCCAACCATCAGAGCGATGATTGGAATAATCCAAATAATCTGCGGAGCCCAGCGATGTTTTGATTTAGCAATCACCGAAGGAATATCCGGTAGATTCGGTTCTTTAGGGAGGTTAGGCATGAAATTCCTTAGCTAAATTTTCATTGCTGATTAAAGGATCCGCAGCGTCCCAAATCAACCGAGGATCAAAACTTTTTGCAGCAAATATCGTTAATACCACCACTGTAGCAAAGGCAATTGCCCCGGCACCTGCTCTGATAGACATCAAGCCTCCGAACTGGACAAGGGCAGTTAACATAGTAGCCACATAAACATCAATCATGGACCATCGTCCGATTGCTTCAACAATACGATACAGGCGCGCTCGTAGATCAGGTCTCCAAAGCGATCGTCTTTGTACAGAAATCAATAAGAATGTTAAAGAAAACAATTTTGAGAATGGAATCACAATGCTTGCGCAAAATAAAATAATTGCTAGTACTTGTGAGTTTGAATTCCACAAAAACTGTACTCCTCCAAATATCGTATCGTCCTCAGTACCAAACAAGGAGCCAGTAGCCATCACTGGCATTAAGTTTGCTGGAATAATTAAAACATATGCTGCTATGACTAAAGCCCAAGTACGGCCAATACTATTTGGCTTACGAAAATGTATTTTGGAGCCACAGCGGCCACAAGATACTTCATCCGTTAAAAGCAATGCTCTTTGGGCCAATCCACAGGCTTCGCACCCTACAATCTTATAGCCCAGACCAGATTTCATGCGGACACCTCGACTGTGCTTAAGGACTCAACTCGACTCCAGAATTGGCGAGCATCAAAATTAGCTGAAGCAGCAGTTAGTGCAAGCATCAACAAGGCAAATGAACCCAAGGCAATATCAGGTGTTACAGATGCAAATGCATTGAGCTTTGCAATAGTGACCAATAAGCCCAACATGAAGACCTCGATCATGGCCCATGGCTTAACGAAATAGATTAAACGAAAGGCAAAAGCCAATCTAGGAGGTAAGCGACCGATGCTCAACGGTAACAACAAATAGACTAGCGATGTAATTTGTAATGCGGGCATGAGAAAAGTGGTAATAAAAACCAGAATCGCAATGCTGGGAATGCCATCATGAATTAATCGCTCTACTGCGCCAATAAATGTAGTTGAATTTGTTAATCCATCCGAGCCAATCGTCACAATTGGGAAGGCGTTAGCAATGATAAAAAGAATGGCAGATGTCAGGGCAAAAACTAGGCTAAGTTGCAATCCTTTTGGATCATAGCGATACAAGACATTGCCACATCGCCCACACATAGCCTTATCACCAGACTCTAAGATAGAACCTTGCTGCAATAAATCACATTGGTTACAGACTATTGGGGATTCAAGCGACATCGATATTGAGCCAGGGATGATGGACTGTCTTAGTAATTTACACCAATATTCGCAGGAAAATCGCTAAAAAGCCACCCGTAGGTGGCTTCAGAGTGATAGCTCATAAGCATGAATAGATGGATATATAAAAATATTTACCTGATATTTAAAAGTTAAAGGTCATGGCAAGCTGAGGACCCTTTAAGTTGGTTTTCATCACAGAACCATTTCCATGCAAATCAGCCTCTAAAGCTCGATAAGTTAACGATACATCGATCCAGTTATTAATAGCCTTACCAACTCCTAAAATGGCTTGCCATGTCAAAGTAGTAGTTCCTCCACCACTTCCAGCATCAGCGTAATATGGCACGTACCAACTTGAATCAGCGATACGATATCGTCCCTTAAATCCAGCAATAGGAGTGATAGTATTAAATGTAGTTGCAGCGTTTAAGCTATCTACTCGATCATTCAGATTGACCGAGGCAGTAGCAAAGACCGCACGTGCCCCAACAAGCGCATCCATATTGAGGTCTTTGGTATTTATCACTGTATATAACACTGAGCCAGTAAACATGGTTGCCTTCAGCGTTACTAAGTCAGCAATCCTAGCAGTTCCAGTAGAGTCCGTCGCATTAAAGGCTCCTTGGTTTTGCAAGGTGGCATTGAAAAAATCTCCTGACAATCCCCACTTTCCTTTGCGAATCTCCGTTGCGCCCATCACCCCAGATTTCAGATTACTCACAATCTGATTCATAGAAAAATCTACCGTAGTTACAGGGCCATTGTTATTGCTCAAAGTGGCCATGAGTCCAGGCACCCAAACATAGGGAGTTACTGAAAAACGCCAGTCATCAGTCACTTTAAAAATCGGAGTTACGTCTGACTGAGCAAGAGCTGATCCACTGAAAATAAGAGCCAGAAGTGTTACGGAAATTCTTTTGAGTTGAAATATCATGATTAATTATAAATCCTTATCATTATAAAAATATAAGCTGTAAAGCTATAAATTAGACTTTTGACTGGACTATTACCAAAGCAAATTAGTAACTCAAGATTTAGCACTTGATTTTTTTTCTTTGTAAGCAAGAAAAAATCCAAGCATCGAAAATAATCCTGACCCCGATATAGAGAATGCAAATAATCCGCAAAAAGATATTAGCATCGATAAGATCTGCCATTGGGGGCCAGGCACTGAGCTAGATCCAATTGTGGTGTACATACCACTAACATAGTAGAAAGTAACCAAAGGTTCGGGAAATACTTTTAAAGAGTCGAGTGCTATTGAAAGCAAAACAATATCCATAACATGGGCAAGCACTACAAGAAATATCATCACCATGTAAGAAAAGAGACTTACCAGCATACCTTCTGATACAGCTGTTTCAACTACAAAGCGTTTAAATAATCGGGTAAGTGTCAAAATATATAGGCCATGTATTGCCAGAATTAAAATCACATCAATAAATACCAGCCCAGAGCTGCTATTGAGTGCGTGTGAAATATAAAAAG
This sequence comes from Burkholderiales bacterium, assembly GCA_041307885.1. GTDB lineage: Bacteria > Pseudomonadota > Gammaproteobacteria > Burkholderiales > Burkholderiaceae > Polynucleobacter. The sequence goes on from JBFZCO010000069.1 coordinate 3,450, forward strand.
GCACTAATTCTAAAGCGCTCATCATAGAGCCAACATGAGAAAGCCATTCCATCAAATGATCACTCCCTTACTATTCACGCTGAACATCGATATCTCACCTTGGCAGCAAAAGAGTCAGGCCAAAAAATGCACCAAACCCTTTTGAACTTGTAGGAGTAGTTGTAAGCATATATGTTGGACCCACTTGGAATTGCAAATGATAGTCAGCAAATCGAATCG
>JBFZCO010000070.1:0-9898 GCA_041307885.1 Burkholderiales bacterium
ATATTGTTGATCGTAAGGTTACGGGAGTCACTTTAGAGAGTGGTGAGGTAATTTACGCTGATAAGGTTGTCTCTAATGCAGATACTGCATGGACTTATAAAAATTTAATTGATCCACAACATAGAAAAATTTGGACAGATAAAAAAATAATCAATGGTAAGTACTCCATGAGTTTATTTGTTTGGTATTTTGGTACAAAGAAAAAATACCCCCAAATACCTCACCATATGATGTTGCTAGGTAAGCGCTATAAAGAGTTACTTGAAGATATTTTCAAGCGCCACCATCTGGCAAAAGATTTCAGTCTTTATTTGCATCGCCCAACGGCTACGGATCCAAGCTTGGCTCCAGATGGTTGTGATACGTTCTATGTTTTATCTCCAGTGCCTCATTTAGACAGTGGTACAGACTGGAAAAAAGAAGCTGAGCCCTATAGACAGGCTATTGCAAAGATGTTGGAAGAGACTGTATTGCCGGGCTTACAAGAGAATTTGGTTGAGTCGTTTGTCATGACGCCAGAAGATTTCAAAGATCGACTTTTATCATTTAAAGGTGCCGCTTTTGGGCTGGAGCCCTTATTAACCCAAAGTGCTTGGTTTAGACCGCACAATCGGAGCGAAGATATTGAAGGTCTTTATATGGTTGGTGCGAGCACTCATCCTGGCGCCGGCATACCAGGGGTTCTATCTTCTGCCAAAGCACTTGACTCATTAATTGAGCCGGTCAAAGTTAAAAGTCATCATGCGCGATAGAGCAATCACGGCAGAATTTGGGTTTCAACAAGACCTGCGGACTTGTGAAGATCTGATGAAAGAGGGCTCAAAATCCTTTTTTTCTGCTGCTCGAATATTGCCCAGCAAAATACGTGACTCTGCGATTGCTCTGTATGCATTTTGTCGGCTTTTGGATGATATGGTCGACGATCCTAACGCGCCAGAAGATGTCATTAAGCAAATTGAGTATCGGCTCGATCGTATTTATCAACAAAATCCGGTAGATATTCCAGCAGATCGAGCCTTAGCATTGGTTGTTGAAAGGTTTCTGATACCACGTGAATTGTTAGAAGGCTTAGTTGAAGGGTTTCGCTGGGATCGTAGCGGTCGGCAATATGACACGATTGAAGAGTTATGTGATTATTCGGCAAGAGTAGCCTCGACGGTAGGGGCCATGATGACCTTAATTATGGGCGTTAGAGATCGCGCCATATTAGAGCGAGCATGCGAGCTTGGCTTGGCAATGCAGTTAACGAATATCGCTAGAGATGTTGGTGAGGACGCCAAAAATCACAGGCTATACCTACCAAAGCAATGGCTCAAAGAGGAGGGTATCAATCCAGATCAGTGGCTTGAGCAGCCCCAATTCAGTCCTGCAATATCTAGGGTGGTTAAGAGATTGATTGCTTATGCTGATGACCTATATAGCCGTTCTTCATTTGGTTTCTCTGGTTTACCGCGAAACTGTAGATCGGCAATTGCTGCCGCTAGTTTTATCTATTCAGAAATCAGCCGTCAGATAGAGCGACAGGGCTTAGACTCGATCTCGCGACGTGCTGTAGTTTCTAAAAAGAGGAAGCTCCTTTTACTCATCAAAGCGATTCGCACTTCTATTTTTACTGTTAAGCCAGGCCAAAGCTTTAGTCAGATTGCTTCCATTCAGTTTCTAGTTGATGCAGTCAGCCCAGAAGAGCCTTATGCTCACTATGCTGGAAGCGTAGAGGAAAGGCTAATTTGGGTTGTAGGCTTGCTTGAAAAAGTCGAGCTTCGCAAGACGGCAACTTATCATTCAAACGCCCAACATCAGATCTAAATTTCCATTGACTTAGAAAATCGTTGTGGGATTTCTGGGCATTCGCCAAGGTAGCATCCATTGCACGATACTAGACTTCAATCGATTCACGTTCAGAGTCTCATGCATAGAAATGACTTCCTCTCCCAGTAGGTGGGATTGAATTCTGGAGCGTGCGTAAAACGGGGTATCTTCGTAAGTATTTAATAGCTCAAGAGGGCGAGAAGAATCCGAGCGCATATTTCTTAGAATGCCCCAACCGGTTTTTCGTAGGGAAACTCGTTCTGGTGCCACAAAAGGCTCCACTGTCCCATCTAGATTAAATTTAGAGGCGATGATCCGCTCGGCACCGTTATTTTGGCGAACATCATAGATTACAGCGGTGCTACCGTCTTTGAGATGCGCTCTTGACCAATCCCATTCGCTGAAGGTTTCACTGACTGCCTCATCACCTTCATTAGAGTCAAAGTAGGCATCGCCTTTCCAATGAAGATTTGGCTTATTAAAAGACACTTCAACCTTAGCTGATGGCGAAATAGGGCCCCAGCGGTGTTTTTGGTTTTCATCCAAAGCAATAACATGGTTAAAGAGTTGATCGGGATATACCTTGATGACGCCTTCCACCTTTTGTCCTAATAAAGGCGTGCGCTCTTTAATATTGATTGTCAGAACGCCGTTCTCCCAATGCAAATGACTCGGGCCAATCGTAAAGGTATCAGGTGTTCTGTGAATGGCATTTTGACCTCGCTCAGTCATAGTCCAGTATTTAGAGCCTGGTGTGTAGAGTGCAACATTAATGGCACAGTAATCGTCTGCATTAGCAGGCTTCTTTTTATTCGCCCAAGCGTAATAGGGTGAGAACACGCTGCCAACAAAAGCAATCACACTAAATCCATGAAGGCCATCATCACTTAGACCATCGATGTACCACCAGAGATAGTTTCCTGGATCTACCGCTTGGTTAAACCGAGGTGATCCATCAGGGTTGCGGCCACCAAGCGACCGGACATAGCTGCCATCGGCACTCCTGGTCCCGGATGCGTACTTCCCCCCGTCAGAAGTAGATTGCTGATTTGAGATTGAGATCCTAGTCTCTGGAATGAGCTCATCCATCCATGGGTTGCTTGACCATAAAGAGCTCCCCCTCGACCTGGAAAGAGTTTGGCAAATTGCTGAGGGCTTGTTCGTGTGATCTGAGCATCCTGAAGCTGCAGACCGTATTGGCTCATGAGTGAAAATACCTTTTGTTCGCATTGGTCTATTTCCTTTAGGTCGTAGGACGGATTACTTCCATTTGCTGGTGCATTCACTAGGCAAAGGAGTCGTTCATGTTGATCATTTTCAATGGCTAGATCAGTTCTATCTTGAGCGCAGATATATACCGTAGGATTCTCTGGAATCCGTTGCTTTTCAAAGATATCTGAAAATTCATTTTTGTAAGGCTGATTAAAGAAAACGTTATGCCTCACAAGTGGAAAGCCGGATGCCTTTACCTGCATTGACCAGGTAACGGCAGATAAGGAGTCTGTTTGCTGAAGTGTTTTGGGTATTGCAAGGCTTGCTGGTTTGCCAAGTAAGCCATGCTGTAAGGCATTAATATCGCCATTGAAAATCAGATAATCGCATTCAAGATATTCGCCGGAAGAGAGTAATACACCTTTTACTTTATCCCCAGCGATATTCAAAGACTGAACTTCCGAGTTGTATCTAAAGTTACATTGTTTCTTTTGGGCTAAACGTGCAATGACCTCCGGAATTTGGATCATGCCGCCCTTGATAGACCAAACACCTTCCATTTCTACTTGGGCGATGAGCATGAGGGTTGCTGGCGCCAAATAAGGTGATGACCCACAGTAGGTAGCATAGCGCCCAAATAACTGATGCAAGCGAGGATCAGGAAAGTAGCGCTCTAGAGATGGCCATAGATTGCTGAAAGGGCCGATATCCCAAAGCACTTTACTTTTGGCGAGTCCCAGTGAAGACATCATACCCATCATGGTGGGTCGGGGGGACTCAATAAATGGTGTTTTTAATGACTGATATACCTTTTTTGCAGTTTTACAAAACTCTAAAAATTGCTGTGCTTGTTTTGGCCCACTAAATTTACCGATGGCATCCGCACTTTTTGTTGTATCGGCATAAAGGTCAAGAACAGAATCACCCCAACTATGTCTTGCAAGGATATCCAATGGCTCAAGCGAAAATTCTGCATCAAAATCTTCATTACATTTTGCAAAGAGTTCATCAAATATCCATTTCATCGTAAAGACGGTAGGTCCTGAGTCAATCAGTGAGTTGCCTGCTTGAACTTGACGAATTTTTCCGCCTGACCCAGCATTCTTTTCAACAACCGTAACATCTAAGCCTTCATGGGCGAGCCTCATAGCGGCAGCAAGACCACCAATACCTGATCCAATAATGAGAATCTTAGGAGATTTCAACATGCTTTCCTTGCCACACACCTTTGGCCGAACAAACTACAAAACGTGTAAACATGGATTCTGAAAAATAATCCTTCCCATACGCTGCTTTGATTGCAGCAAGGTGAGCACCTTGCTGAGCATAGTGGTCTAAAGATTGTTCGTCATTCCAGATAGTAAAAGTTGCCTGACGAAGATAGGGTGCTTCACCAAGCCCAGCAGTCAGTATTTTTCCAGTGGCATGGTTAATGGAATGTTCCGCAGGTTTTGCCATGCTCCAGAACTCCATTGCTTTCGTGGCTCTAATAGAGGCTCTAGTAAGTGATGCAATCGGACCTTGTACCGGCTTGGCTACTAAATTGTTAAATGAGAATCCAGACCATGAGCCACGACTCGAATAGGCTTGGAGTGTAGCGGTAAACATTTCGCTGGAATGATCTCGGTATGCTTGCAGAATAGGGGCATTGTCCAAAAAGGTAGACGCATATTCTTGATTATCAAAAACGCAGATGAAGCCCTGTTTCGTAAGGCTTGGTTTTGTACTAAACCCACCATTAAAGCCAGAGCCTAAAACTTTACAAAACCGCAGACCCGGCGTTCCAGAAAATGGCGCTTTACCTAGAATGTAGCGTGAAAAACCCCATCCACTAGAACCAGCAGCAATATTGATTAAAGCTAATACTGCTGTCTGATTAGTCATGAGTAATTAGGCATCAATGTCTTCGACAGCATTACTGTCAACAATTCCAAAGCGCCTCATTTTGATATAAAGACCTTGACGAGATAAGCCAAGTAATTCAGCTGCTGAAGCTCTATTAGACATAGTGAGATCTAAAGCGGCTAGGATACATAGTTTTTCAATGATGTCAGTAGTCTCAGTAACAATTTGTTTTAAAGGTACCTTCCCGACTAGCTGAGTTAATTCTTTTGCATTCTTGCCTAAATTTTCAGAGTTAGCGCTTGGCTGTTGCACAGTTTTCGAAATCTGATGAATGCTGATGCCAATGGCCGATAGTTTTCCGCTGATGAAGCTCACAGCTGAAATTTGCGCCTCTAGCGGGGAGCTACCATCATCTGCAGTAATGGTAGTTGCATAATCCTTAATGGAGCCATATTCACGAACTGTTCCTAGAATAATCTTTAAATCAATACTAGTGCGACCCAGCCATAAATCTAATGATTTACCGAGAATATTTTCTTTTTGCGCTGATTGCGACATCGCAACAAATGCGCTATTGGTAGTCAAAATAACACCGCTGGTACTGCAGACGATAAAGCCATCTTGAAAGTCTTCAATAGCCTGAGTAAGTAAGCTAGTTTGCTCATTTAAATTGCTAATTTGAATGCTCTTTGATCTTGGCTTAATTGAGACAAGGCAAATATTTTGATTGCCCTCACGCAATAAGACGCTTGAGATCTCTACATTCTCTTTAAGATTTTCAAGTGTTGATTGAATTGAGGACTGCATAATTCCTGATTTGGAATCTGATAAGTAGGCCTGAATAGCCTCATAATCTTTTGTAGGAAATAAATTAGTAAAGAGCTTGCCTTGGATTTTCTTTAGGTCACCCACTAAAAAGCCAGCAGACTTATTTACTTCAAGAATTTTCAATGTTTGACTGTCTACTATTAAATAGGCTTGATCAATATTATTAAATAGCTGAATGTAGCGATTTTGTATTGAGTGAAGATTCGCGTAGTCGCGTTCAATTTCTTGCTGAGACTCAACTAATTTTTGTTGCAGCGTGGCGATGCTGCTGAGATCTTTACCAATTGCAATCAGTTTATTTGCTTTCGGAAAATAGATCGTACTAAATTGGATTGGGAGAGATGGCGATCCTTCAATCTCTTGATTTACTTGACGCCACTTTTGCTCAGACTCATCTTCGCTGGTCTTTAGTAGGGCATTTACCTTTGGCTGGCTATCAATAGCCACTGTGTCAAGCCATTTTTTCCCAATTAAAGATTGCGTGTTATTAGCAATCGATTTTGAGCCATTGAATACACTCTCAATTACTCCTGAGCCATTCATAACGAGAACGAGGTCTACTGAGAGCGCAAGTAATGATGCTGCTTGATGAACATCTAAAGCATTTAGTTCTTGAGAATCTAGATTAAAAATTTTGGTCACTATATGTTTGCCGATTTATCTATTTTCTTATTTTTCTAATTGGCTGAGAATCTGTTCTAGTTTTTCAACAGACTCTTCAGGGGTGAATGCTTTTACATCGGCCTGTATGTGATCAAATTTTGCAGGCGCCTTATTATAAAGCGGACCACCAATAAGAACCATGATTTTCGGGTTCTTGGATTTTTCCCTAAGGCTACTAATGATATTTGGGAGCTGCTGAAGTTGATCATCGCAAGATATTGAAATCGCGATAGCATCATGGTTTGTAGACTCAAGCTTGTGGTTGATAGATTCCAAATTTGCGTTGTCAGGGCGATAAACATTCCAGCCCGAATGAATGAAGTAATTAGAGAGAATTAGCGTGCCTAGAGAATGCTGAGATCCTGGAAAAACTGAAATGAGGATAGACTGATTTCCTCGTCTTTCTAGCTGAGTAGCCTGAAAAAGATAATCTAGTTTATGAATAACTCGCTCTAACTTATTAACTCCAATTGATACCTCAGCAAAACTAATCGTGTCATCTTCCCATTCCTCGCCTAGTCTTCTAGCAATCGTAGGTATTAGATCTAAAACAATGTAATTGATAGATGCCCCATGAGTCTTGAGGAATGTGATTGCCAACTCAAAGGCATTCTCTTCAGTAGAGAGTAGTAATTGCGTAATTTGATCAATCTCTTCATTACTTAATACTGCCCCTTGTTTGCTCAAAGTGGTACGAGTATTTTGTATCCAATCCTCTTCGTTAGATGCGCTTGATTTGCTTGCTCCTTCGACCTTGCGTTCAATCTCCTCAACTAGCATTGGTAGTTGAGTGCTGAACACTTCCATGATGAGCTCTTTTTTAACTGACGAATTCACCAAATAGCCCTTGATCTAAAGTAATACATTGTTTGCAAATATATGTAAAATAATTATTACACTAGAGATCTAATAATGGCAAATAATTTACATTAATTAGGGTAATTACTAGTATAAATTAGGGAAAGTACTAGTACTGGTAAGTTTTAATAAGCGTAAAGTTTTGTTTACACATTGTCAAAACAATAGCGCCCAAAAATGAATATCAATAAGCCTCTATACAGCCAGGAACAACGCGCAAAACGCGATGCTACTGTATGGACCCTTGTTCAGGGCATTTTGGCTCCCGTCCAATTTGTGGTTTGTCTCATTAGCCTCTATTTAGTAGTGCGATACCTCATATCAGGAAGTGGTTATGAAATAGCAACCATCTCTGTAGTGGTTAAAACCTTCTTTCTCTATCTCATCATGTTGACCGGCAGTATTTGGGAGAAAGTTGTCTTTGGGAAATTCCTTTTTGCTGAGAGCTTCTTTTGGGAAGACGTATTTAGTATGTTGGTTATTTCCTTACATACGCTCTATCTGTACTTTTTGATAGTTGGTGGCATGAGTGAACAAAATCTCATGTATCTCGCATTAGCTGCCTATGCCTCTTACTTTATTAACGCAGGACAGTTTATTTATAAACTCCGCATGGCTCGGTTGCAGTCAAATGAAAAGGTGGCAGCATGAACGCAATCGTTGATCTGCCAAAGGATGCGCAAGCGTACGTTGGAAAAAACATTCCAATCTATAAGGAGCGTGGCCAAAGAGAGGTATTTTGCGGGCTCACAGGCATTATTTGGCTCCATCGCAAAATTCAAGATGCTTTTTTCCTGGTTGTAGGTTCGCGCACCTGTGCACACTTAATTCAATCGGCAGCAGGGGTAATGATCTTCGCAGAACCACGCTTTGCCACGGCCATCATTGATGATCGCGATCTTGCGGGAATTGCAGATGCTCATGAGGAGCTTGACCGGGTTGTAAAAGCTTTGCTGACAAGGCGCCCCGATATCAAGATGCTATTTTTAGTAGGTTCTTGCCCATCCGAGGTCATTAAATTAGATTTATCTCGCGCAGCACAAAGACTCAATAAAGAATTTGTCAATGAATGCCGTATTTTGAGTTATTCAGGTAGCGGCATTGAGACAACCTTTACCCAAGGCGAGGATGCGTGCTTAGCATCTTTGATTTCTGACACCCCTAAACAAGCTCCAGCAGCTGAGAAAAATTTGCTCATTGTTGGTTGCTTGCCAGATGTAGTAGAAGATCAGTTCCAGAGAATTTTCAATGAATTAGGGATTAGTCATGTTTCATTTTTCCCACCCAAAAACTCTGCGCAAGTAGTTGAAATACATAGCAATACCGAATATCTACTTGCCCAACCCTTTTTGGCTGAGACCGCAAGACTCATTGAGGAGCGGGGCGCAAAAAGACTTTCTGCGCCATTCCCATTTGGTGTTGAAGGCACTACCGCATGGTTAAAGGCTGCTGCAAATGCTTGGAATATTGATTTGGGAAAATTTGATCAAGTGACCCAAGTCAGAATAGAGCGTGCGAAGAAAAGTTTAGCTCGCTACTTACCACTTTTAGAAGATAAAAGAATTTCATTCTTCCCAGATTCGCAGTTGGAGATTCCATTAGCACGCTTCTTATCTAATGAGTGTGGCATGAAAGTATTAGAGATTGGGACTCCTTATATCCATAAACAGCATTTGGAATGCGAGTTTGATTTATTGCCAGCAGATATTCGAATCGTTGAAGGCCAGGATGTAGAAAAGCAATTAGATCGTTGTCGGATTGATAACCCTGACATTGTGGTTTGTGGACTTGGCTTGGCTAATCCCCTTGAATCTGAAGGCATTACGACAAAGTGGTCTATTGAGTTGGTATTTAGCCCTGTGCATGGTTACGAGCAGGCTGCTGATTTAGCAGAGCTGTTTGCACGGCCCTTAAATCGTAGTCTGAAATTAGCTGCTTAGGGATCGTATATGCAACTGACACTTTGGACATATGAAGGCCCACCACATATCGGTGCAATGCGCATTGCTACATCCATGACCGATTTGCATTATGTCTTGCATTCTCCACAGGGTGATACCTACGCAGATTTGTTGTTCACCATGATCGGGCGCGCTCGTACTCGCCCGCCTGTCACTTACACCACATTTCAGGCAAGAGATTTAGGTGGAGATACAGCTCAGTTATTTCAAGATTCCGTTAATTCTGCATATCAACGCTTTCAGCCTAAAGCAATGATTGTAGGTGCCTCATGCACAGCAGAATTAATTCAGGATGATCCAGGTGGATTGGCAAGAGCACTCACTTTGCCAATCCCGATTATTCCTCTTGAATTACCTTCGTATCAGAAAAAAGAAAACTGGGGCGCTTCAGAAACTTTTTATCACATTGTTCGTGGATTAGTTACGGTAGATAAATCTATTAGTGCCCAGCAGTATCAAGAAATGCGCACTAAAAATGCTGCTGAAGGTCAGAAGCCTAGTTGCAATATTCTCGGGCCTACCGCATTAGGATTTAGAAATCGGGACGATATTGTCGAGATTCGGTCCTTATTGGAATCCATGGGTATTGAAGTGCGGGTTGTAGCGCCACTCAATGCCTCGGTCGCAGATATTACTCAGTTACCCCAAGCAGACTTTAATGTCATGCTCTATCCAGAGGTTGCGCAACTAACGTGTACCTGGCTACAAAAGACTTTTGGACA
>JBFZCO010000071.1:0-4731 GCA_041307885.1 Burkholderiales bacterium
GGGGTGCCGATTTTAGTTGCTGGGATGATGATTTCTGCATTTGCAGTAACGGGAGTGGATAGCTAAATGACTATTGCCATCACTCAACCTATTGTCAATTTTTCTACATTTGGCTGGATTAGTATCGTCCGAATTGGGCTCGTACAAGCTTGTATTGGCGCGGTTGTGGTCATGACTACTTCAACATTAAATCGAATCATGGTTGTGGAGCTGGCCTTGCCAGCAAGTCTGCCAGGCTTTTTAGTAGCAATTCATTATTTTGTGCAGGTGATTAGACCAAGAATGGGTTTTGAATCCGATAGTGGCGCCAAGAAGACGCCTTGGATATTGGGTGGCATGACTTTATTAGCAATGGGTGGATTTGGCGCAGCAATTGCAACAACATTAATGGGTGTTCACCTTGTTCTTGGAATTGCAGCAGCTACTGTTGCATTCTTTTTGATTGGAATTGGTGTCAGTATGAGTGGTACATCCTTACTTGCTCTATTAGCAAAGGGTGTGAGTGATGAGCGCAGGGCAGCAGCAGCTACTACTGTTTGGTTAATGATGATTTTTGGCTTTGCACTCACTAGCGGTATAGCTGGAAAATTTTTGGATCCCTATGAGCCAGAAAAAGTCATTCTGATCTCAGGCATTATTTCTTTATCTGCGATGACGCTTGCCTTCCTTGCCTTGTATAAGCTAGAGGGACGTGATTTACAAAATAATCGAATTCCGGCTGATCGAAGGGTGCCATTTAAAAAGGCGCTAGCAGACATATGGGCTGATTCAGACACTCGGCGATTTACGATCTTTATTTTTTTATCGATGTTTGCATTTAGTGCTCAAGACTTAATTCTGGAGCCATTTGCAGGAATGATTTTTAAATATACGCTTGGAGAAACAACTAGCTTGTCTGGTATTCAGCATTCTGGAGTATTGACAGGAATGTTGTTAGTTGCCATTTGTGGATCTAGTAGATTGCGTCACTATTTTGGTTCTCTTCGCTCATGGATGATTTATGGCTGCCTTGCCTCAGCAATAGCCATGTTCGGTCTGGTTCTTGCTGGCTTACTGGAAGGTGACTGGCCATTAAAGCCGAATGTCTTTCTGCTCGGCCTAGCAAATGGTGCATTTTCGATTGCAGCAATTGCCTCGATGATGCGCTTGGCAGTAGTGGGTGGAGCAGGTAAAGAAGGGGTGCGAATTGGACTTTGGGGCGGTGCTCAAGCGATTGCATTTGGGCTAGGTGGGCTACTTGGTGCTGGAGCCAGCGATTTAGCCAGATCTCTTTTCACCAATCCTGCATCTGCATACTCCAGCGTCTTTTTTATTGAAGCACTTCTGTTTGTTGCTTCAGCATACATGGCCTCTCTAGTTGAGAGAAAAAATAGCAGTCCTAGTCGAGCGAGGTAGAGCTTATGTCAACAGAATTTATTTATGATGCAGTAGTCATTGGCGGAGGTCCAGCTGGAGCGACAGCAGCCGAAACGCTTGCTAAAAAAGGCAAGCAAGTCTTATTGCTTGATAAGCGCGGCAGGATAAAGCCTTGCGGTGGAGCAATTCCCCCAAGATTGATTAAAGATTTTGAGATTCCAGATGAGCTATTAGTTGCTAAAGCAAAATCAGCGCGTATGGTTTCCCCTGTTGGGAAAACAGTGGATATTCCGATTGACAATGGTTTTGTCGGCATGGTCGATAGGGCGCAATTTGATGAGTGGCTGCGAAAGCGAGCAGTTGCTGCTGGAGCGATTAGAGAAGATGGTCTTTTCGAAACCCTGACACGCGAAGGTGAACTAGCGCGAATCCACTATCGGACTAGAGGTCCGCGAGATGGTGCTTCAGGGGAAATTAAAAGCGTTCTTACCAAAGCGGTTATTGGTGCTGATGGAGCAAAGTCTCAGGTAGGAAGAAGCGCAGGGGTTAAAGGATGTGCTGAAGCAAATTATGTTTTTGCATATCACGAGATTATTAAAACTCCCACAAATACACCAACATCTTTTGATGTGAGCCGGTGTGACGTTGTATATCAAAAGCCGATTTCCCCTGACTTTTATGGCTGGGTATTTCCGCATGGCGATACGATCAGTATTGGTACTGGAAGTGCGGATAAAGGTTTCTCACTCAGAAACGCTGTAGCAAAATTACGCGCAGATGTAGGGCTTGAAGGTGCTGAATTAATTCGGCATGAGGGCGCCCCATTACCAATGAAGCCGCTAAAAAAATGGGATGATGGTCAGCAAGTGGTTTTAGCAGGAGATGCTGCAGGTGTAGTAGCGCCAGCCTCTGGTGAGGGGATTTATTACGCCATGCTCGGTGGTCAATTAGCAGGAGAGGCCGTGTATGAGTTTGTACAGAGCAATGATCCTGCAAAGTTACAGTTAGCCAGAAAGCGCTTTATGAAAGAGCATCGCATGACTTTCTGGGTCTTAGGCATCATGCAATATTTTTGGTACTCGACTGACAAGCGACGTGAGAGTTTCGTCAAGATGTGCGAAGACAAAGATGTTCAAAAACTCACCTTTGAGTCTTATATGAATAAAAAACTCGTACGCAAAAAGCCCTTAGCCCATATCAAAATTTTCATTAAGGACATGGGGCATTTGTTAGGACTAGCAAAAGCATGAACCTGTTTTTTGAATACAAGTACCTATTGATGATTGCCGCATGGGTGATCATCACTGCTGTCTTGGGTGGATTGGCAACAGAACTTGGTCCTTGGTATTTCTCATTAAAGCAGCCCGCATGGAAGCCGCCAGATTGGGCGTTTGGGGTTATTTGGACGATTATTTTCATACTATCGGCTGCTGCTTGGATTATTGCTTTGAATAGCGAGCCCACAAGTTCACAGAAGCTTGCTTTAACAAGTCTTTTTTTACTAAATGGCTTCTTAAATGTGCTTTGGAGTGTCTTTTATTTCCGTATGCATCGTCCAGACTGGTCTTTGATAGAGGGAGGCTTTTTATGGGCATCCGTTTTAGGGATCATCGTGGTGATGTGGCCTATCCGAGCCTTGGCTGCCTATCTCATGTTGCCTTATTTAATTTGGGTCACTGTCGCGATGCGACTGAACTGGGAGACTTTGGTCCTCAATCCGGGAGTCAATTAAACAATGGCTAGCATGAAACTACTTAATCTCGGAGTAAATCATCATACTGCTCCGATTGATATTCGCGAGAGTGTTGCAGTTGCGCCTGAAGTTTTGCAGGATTCATTAATTGATTTACGCAAGTATCTTCAGGCTAACAATTCAGACAGCAGCCCAGAAGTGGCTATTCTATCGACTTGCAATCGCATGGAAATCTACTGCGCTGCAAATGATGTTGAATATGCGGACAACGACTTTGAAAAAAGAGCCTTCGATTGGTTGGCAGCGCAGAACAATGTTCGGGTAAATGAATTGCGTCCTTATATCTACTCTGCAACATCAGCAGATGCAGTTAAACATGCATTTAGGGTGGGAAGCGGCCTAGACTCAATGGTACTAGGAGAGACACAAATTCTGGGTCAAATGAAAAAGGCGATTGATTATGCCAATCAAGTAGGGACTGTTGGCGCATATCTAAAACCCTTATTTGACAAAACTTTTTCTGTAGCCAAGGTAGTTCGTGGCAGCACTCAAATCGGCGCCCATTCAGTTTCGATGGCTGGAGCATCCGTCAAATTGGTGCAACGTGTATTTGGCGATATCAGCGGATGCAAAGTATTGTTTATCGGCGCAGGAGAAATGATTGGCCTTTGCGCAAGTCATTTTGCTGGCAAGAAACCCAAAAAGATCGCGATTTCAAATCGGACGGTAGATAAGGGAAGTGAGTTAATTAAGGCCTTTGAGGATCAAAATTTACAAACTGAAGCCTTTCCTTTGCATGAGTTAGCTCAACATCTTCATGAATATGATGTTGTTGTCTCTTGTACCGCAAGTTCATTACCGATTATTGGCTTAGGTATGGTCAAAACTGCCTTAAAGGCAAGACAGTTTCGCCCAATGGTATTAATTGATTTGGCTGTTCCAAGGGATTTTGAGTCTGAGATTAAGACTGTAAAAGATGCTTATCTATATTCTATTGATGATCTTGGCCAAATTGTTAGTGCAGGCAAGGCGAATAGAACAGAGTCTGTCTACGAGGCAGAGAGAATTATTGAAAAAGGGGTGATTGAGTTTTATCAAGCCCTAGAGAAACGAGCAGTGGTGCCCATTATTAAATCGATTCAAGATGTCGGTGAGCGGTATCAAAAAATTGAACTTGAAAAAGCGGGTAGAAGAATTGCAAAAGGAGAGGATCCCATGATTGTTCTTTCTCAGATGGCTAGCGCGCTAGCTAATAAATTTATGCATGCCCCAATTTGTGCGCTACAAAATTCTAGCCATGAAAACATTGAAGATTTTAAAAAGATTATTTCTACAATCTATTCATCTAAGTAGATCATCATGCTAAAGATCACGAACCTCCTAGAGACCATTACTAGCCCTGATGACTTAAGAGACTTTGAGTCTAATCAGCTTCCCCAAATTGCTCAAGAATTGCGGAGTTTTATTCTCAATTCCGTTTCAAGCACTGGCGGCCATCTATCTTCAAATTTAGGTACTGTTGAGCTAGCCATCGCTTTGCACTATGTCTTTGATACTCCGCATGACCGTATCATTTGGGATGTTGGTCACCAAAGCTACGCGCACAAAGTGCTGACAGGGCGACGCGAGGGAATGTCAAGTCTGCGTCAATATGGTGGTATTTCAGGATTTCCGAAAAGAAG
>JBFZCO010000072.1:0-4827 GCA_041307885.1 Burkholderiales bacterium
GGATTGAATGAATGAAAAATAAAGACCTTATGACGCCTAAGCAAGAGACTTCTGTAAACAAACAAAATGGGTTTACCTTGATTGAACTGATGGTGGTGATTGCCATCATCGGTATCTTGGCCGCAATCGCTGTGCCTAAGTATCAAGACTATATCGCCAAGACTCGCGTGACCGAAGGTTTGAGTTTGGCAGCCGGTGCTAAATTGGCTGTGACTGAGGTTTACTCTAGCAAGGGTGCTACAGACATGGCAGTAGCAACAGAAACAACATTCAAAGGCACTGTCACTAACAGCATTAAAGATATCAAAATTGAAAAAAATGGTTCAATTCTGATCACTTACCAAAATAGTGTTGCTCCAGACGGTGCTAACATTTTGAGCATCATGCCAGTGAACGATGCCAGCTCTAATGGAGTTGTGGCATTGGATTTAAGTCTTAAAGGCGAACAACCATGGGCAGGTATTTGGTCATGTAAGTCACCTGCAACAACGTTGCCTGCAAAACTTCTACCAAGTGATTGCAAATAAGATCTAAATAAATCAGAGCTGTAAAAGAAAAGGCGAAGAAATCTTCGCCTTTTTTATTACGTAGAAATAAATCTATACAAGCGATTTAGGGATTTACTTCTCTGCCACCCAAGTGCCTGACTTGCCACCGCTCTTCTCGAGTAGTTTGACTTCTTTGATCACCATGCCGCGATCAACAGCTTTACACATATCGTAAATGGTGAGTAGACCAATCTGAACGCCTGTTAAGGCTTCTGTCAGAACCTATATAAATCAATACTTTACCCTGAATTTGTGATTTATTCCCAATCCTTGGTTAATTGAGTTTTCATTCAAAAACCTATTCGGAATTAGGACAAGTAGGACAGAAATAGGACAAGATTTAATAGGCGGGGGTATGTCGCTGTCATTAATTAATTATTTACGGTATCTGACTACTTACGCAAAAAGAGATTTTTAGAATTTACTGATGTAAATCATGATTGTGTAGAATACTGTTTTTATATACATTAGCCTTAAAGCGAACTACTAACTTGGAAAAATAATGAAACTCAAGAATATTGCTTTATCGGCTACTTTAATTGCTGGTGCTGTTGTGAGTTTGAGTGTGAATGCACAATCCTCCACAATAGATACATATCCTAGTTGGGATGGAATTAGTTGGATTTCTGGATGGTCGGCTGGCGGAACATATGTTTATGGTCAAACCATTACCCCAACATCTGAGCAAACTAATTTAACTAGCTTTGGTTTTTCGCTCTCTGCTTTTAATACAGGTAGTCCTCCCCAATATACCGCAGGTATTTATCAATGGAATGGTTCGTTGAATGTTGGTCCTGCGCTCTTCACATCATCAGTTTTAACAGCGCCTGATAGTTTGTCTTTTGTGCAAGTGTCAATTAATACAGGTGGTGTAAGACTAATTTCAGGGCAGCAGTATGTATTATTTTTATCAACAATTGGTCAACCCAATACTGCGACTAATGCCTATCGATGGGCCTTTATAAGTACTGGTCCTTATACTTTAGGTAACTTTGTATATTCAAACGATGGTACTTCTATCACCAATACCTGGAGTGGAAATCGGGTGGGAGATAACCTGGCTTTTTTTGCATTATTTGGACCAGCTGGTCCTTCCTCAGAGGATACCCAAGCTTCAATCTCCTCAATGGCAAATCGCTTAAGAGGTATCTATAGTCTGCAATCTACTTCGTTAGTCAACGGTTTATCGTATGACTGTCAGATATTCGATGTGAATAACATCTGTTTATCTACAGGCGGTCGTTACTCTAATAACAATGGTGTTTCAGGCTATACAACTTCAGCTCTATTGATTGGTGCATACCGATTGAACAAGAATGTTCGTATTGGTGCTTGGGTTGACCAAAATCTATCTACGAATACAACAACGGGTGTGAACTTAGGTAATTCAAAGCCATTGTTTGGTGTGTTTGGAGCATGGGCTGAAAGCCCGACAGGCGAGGGTTATGAAGTAAAAGTATCTGCAGGTTATGGAGATAAAGATTTAAATGTTACTCGTGATGTGATTGGTACATCTGAGGCTGGCTTTGGAACATCAAGATTGAAAAGTTTGGCTGTATCTTCTGTGTCTAGTTATGGATTCAGAATTAATAATGAAATGCTAGTTTCACCTTATGTTGGTATTCGTTATAGTCGTATTGCATCAAATGGCTATACCGAGTTTGGTTCTGATACTGTGACTACACCTCTTTCTTATAACAAGCTCAATCAAGAAAATATTGCATTATTGGCTGGTTTAAGGCTGTCAGTAAAACTAGACCCTAAGACTACTTTTGTTGCTTCAGCGGGTGTTGAGCAAAACTTGAAGAATCGAACTGGTCAATACAGTGCAACTGGTGTTGATGGTTTAACTCCTATCGAGTTCAATTCAAACCCACAGAAAACTAGAGCTATAGCTTCTATAGGTGCTTACTATGACATCGATAAGAAGCAAAGAGTTTCTATAAATGGTGTTTACCGTGAAGAAACATTTAATCCAACTGCAACAACCAGTGTCTTAGCGACTTATACGGTCGGTTTCTAAGTAAGTTAGCTGTCTAGTCAAAAAGCGACCTTTGTGGTCGCTTTTTAATTGGTGAGTTTGAAGTGTTGTTATTCTTTTTATTCTCGTTAGGACGGAATTAGGCCCCGCTATTTTTCTAGTTGTTTGGTTGCTTTGTTTAGTTAAAGCTTACTTCTCTGCCACCCAAGTACCTGATTTGCCACCACTCTTCTCAAGTAGCTTCACTTCTTTGATGACCATGCCACGGTCAACGGCTTTGCACATATCGTAAATGGTGAGTAAGCCAATTTGAACGCCTGTTAAGGCTTCGATTTCAACACCGG
The DNA here is from genome assembly GCA_041307885.1 of Burkholderiales bacterium. Classification (GTDB taxonomy): domain Bacteria; phylum Pseudomonadota; class Gammaproteobacteria; order Burkholderiales; family Burkholderiaceae; genus Polynucleobacter. Next base: position 2,874 of record JBFZCO010000072.1, read on the forward strand.
TTTGACCAATGTTCTCTGTGGTCACTGTGCAGTGGATGGTCGAATTAGATTCGTCGGGAGTGAATTCAACAGTGACCCTGGTCAATGCGATAGGATGGCATAAAGGAATTAAATCAGGACTCTTTTTGGTGGCTTGGATGGCCGCAATTCTGGCGATGCCAATCACATCACCCTTTTTGTGGCTTCCAGACATGACCATGTCGAAAGTGCTTTTTTGCATTTGTATACTGCCAGTAGCAGTTGCAATGCGGTGTGTGTGTGCTTTTTGGCCCACATCTACCATGTGGGCTTGGCCAGTTTCGTCAAAATGAGTCAGTTTGTTCATGCGGTATTTGTACCATAATTAGGGCTATGAATCGTAAAAAGAATAAAGTTGCTCAGAAATTAATCGCGGGGTCCCTTGCGCTCATTTTCTATCCAAGCTGCTTATTGGCTCAAGTCGATAACAATCGAGTGGCGCAGGAGAACATTGATCGCACCATGCAGTCGCCCAGGGCTGGCTCTGAATTTGCGCCCCCTAGCAAAAGAATGCAGCAACCTCAATTGGTTTTACCTGATTTGGGGGACTCATCAAGTGCAACTTTATCCCCCAATGATGAAAGATTATTGGGGGAGCGCATCATGCGCGATATTCGCAGAGATCCAGATTATGCAAAAGATGCGGTTTTCCATGACTACCTGAATACGATTGGTCAGCATTTAATTGATACAGCAAGAAGGCAAGGTGTCGCAGGTCTAGATGGCCGTGGAAGTTTTGCGATTAGTTTTGAGCTCTTTGGTGTGCGCGATAAAAGCATCAACGCCTTTGCTTTGCCGGGAGGCTTTATTGGAGTGCATACGGGCTTGATTGTTTCTGCAGAAACAGAGTCTGAACTAGCTTCTGTACTGGGTCATGAAATTGGTCACGTCACTCAAAAACACATTGCGCGAATGTTCAGCCAGCAAGGCACTAATTCAATGATTGCCTTGGCGTCGATCATTTTGGCGGCAGTTGCTGCCAGCCGTAATCCAAATGCTGCTCAGGGTCTAGCAGTCGGTGGTCAAGCTTTGGCCATACAAAATCAATTGGCTTACTCAAGAGACGCTGAGCGAGAGGCTGATCGAGTAGGCTTTCAGATTCTTCAGTCTGGTGGATTTGATGTGCAGGGCATGCCAGACTTTTTCCAAAGAATGCAAAGAGCTAATAGCATCATGGAGAGTGGGGTCCCTGGTTATGTGCGATCTCATCCATTAACGACAGACCGTATTGCTGATATGCAAGATCGAGTACGTGGCTTGAGTCGTCCGAAGGTCAGTTCGTCGATTGAGTTTTACTTGTTAAAAGCAAGAGCCAGGTTGATACAAACGACCAGCTCAAGCAATTACCCTGAACTAAAACAATTTTATGAAAGCCTTGCCAGAAAAGCAGACCCTATCAAGCAGTTGGAGGGTAACTATGGTTTGACCTTGTTAAGCTTGAAGCAACAAAAACTAACGGATGCTGAATCTTATTTACAGAAAAGCCGGGTATTGATGCAAACGGTTTCTGCGCAGGGTTCTCCTGTGCAGCGCTCAAGCCTTTCTTTAGAATCAACAGCCATTGATATTTTGTTTGCTAAAGGGCAGCACGCTGAAGGACTCAAGCAAGTTGCTCAAATCAAAGCAACGCATCCTCAGTCAAGGTCCCTGAATATTTTGATGGTTGAGGGTCAGTTAAAAACTCGACAGTATGAGCAAGCCATCATATGGTTGAAAAATCAAACAAGAGCGCAGCCAGAAAATTCAATATGGTGGGATCTGCTAGCAAGAGCCTATGCCCAATCTGGTAAAAAAGCTCTTTCTCATGCAGCCTTGGCAGAGAAGTATGTTGCTGATGGTGCCTGGGTTGCTGGAATTGAGCAGATGCGTTTAGCTAAGCTCGCAGGAGATGCTGATTTTTATCAGTCTTCAGAAATGGATGCTCGTGCCAGACAAA
>JBFZCO010000073.1:0-44288 GCA_041307885.1 Burkholderiales bacterium
GTGAAAAAGCGGATGGGATTGCCAAGGCTAAGCTCATCATTGAGCAATATCACTTAAGCGCATCTGATCTATTTGCCCGCAAGTCTGGCTCTAAAAGTCTTGGAGGCAAGGTTGCTCCTAAATATCGGAATCCAGCAACCGGTGAGACTTGGACGGGTCGCGGTAAAGCACCAAAATGGATCGAAGGTAGAGATCGCAGTAACTTTATGATATAAATCATTGATTTTTATAGATTTATTATTTAAAAAAGGCTACCCAAAAACTTAGGGGCAGCCTTTTTTCTTATCTTAGGCCCTAAGCTAAGTACATTTTCGATTTAAGGCCTGAATAAATATGGGCTCCAAAATATGATGCCTATTGATCTGACCTGGCAATACCTCGAGTTCGGCATTACTAGCTGGATAGCCAATAATCAAGGGATTTTGGTTAATCAAGCCATTTTCCAGCTCGTCCTGTAAGGCTTCTGGGTAGCGAGTTCTCACGCCAGAGGTATTTTCATCTGCAAGACCCATTACCCCGGGATGAAGGCTGATAAAGCCCTCATCAACAAGAATAGGAATTCGTTGTGTATCACTATTATTGCTAAGGTAGTGAATAAGATGAACCTGCTCCACAGGTGGTATTAAGGCATCCAAGAATATTAAATCAGGGGCAATCGATACTGCTTTCATTAAGCCTTCTAGGCTATCTACAGAAACTTGCATTTCTACCTTTAGCTGCCAGCATTGCATAGATTCAATTAACTCATGACTGTTTTCAATTCTCCTAAATATGCCCATTGCGATGCAATTTTGGGTTGTTTTCTGGCGCATTGCTCGTTTTCGGCGTGCTAGTTGTTGGTCTAGAGAGCTTGCCAAGATTCTTCTATGACCGCCGCGTGTCTTCCAAGCGATTAATTCCCCAAGTTCAACCATTTTTTGAACTGTTCCCAGGGAAACCTGCAAAACTTTGGCACTTTGTCTTGTGCTTAGATATTCCAATTCAGGGGTAATTTCTTTCATATTTCCTTAATTTCATTAAATCATTTGAAGATTTAGAGAATAAGAAGGAATTTGGGTGAAATCTGTCGGGGGAAGTTTAAAGCCGGGTAGGAAAATTCTTATTCATAGAGCTTGCTAGATAAATAACCCCGTAGTATCGAGAATCAGGGAAAGTCCTTTATACATCAATGGGTAATCGTGTTAAATTAGTCATGTTGTAAACGTATTTGCACAGATCAATTCGTAAGCTGGTGAAGCCAGGGATCGGATGGTTTTAACCACAGTTTTTATTCGGGAAACCCGATGAAAGGTGAGCATCATGATGCAGGATCAAAGAGATAACTCCTATCTCTTCGGCGGAAACGCCCCTTACGTAGAAGAACTCTACGAGTCTTATTTACACGACCCTGCTTCTGTAGCAGATCATTGGCGTGACTATTTCGATAATGTGAAGCAAGTGCCAGCGGCTGATGGTTCCTCTAGAGCTGATATTGCTCATGGCCCAATTGTTGCTTCTTTTGCTGAGCGTGCTAAGCAAGGCCCCATTAGAACGGTCTCTGCAGACTCTGCTGATTCAGAAATGGGTCGCAAACGAGTCGCTGTACAGCAGTTGATTGCAGCCTATCGTAACGTTGGTAATCGTTGGGCTGATATTGATCCGCTCAAACGCTCCGAGCGTCAAGATATTCCTGAGCTTGATCCTGCTTTTTACGGCTTTACTGATGGCGATATGGATATCGTTTTCAATACAAGCAACACTTTCTTCGGCAAAAACCAGATGACCTTGCGAGATCTCTTGCAGGCATTGCGTCAAACATACTGCGGTACCTTGGGTGCTGAATACATGTTTATTGCCGACCAAAAGATAAAAAAATGGTGGCAAGAAAAATTAGAGTCGATTCGCTCTACTCCTCATTTTAATATTGACCAGAAGACGCAAATTCTAGATCGCGTCACTGCAGCTGAAGGTCTGGAGCGTTACTTGCAAGCCAAGTATGTTGGTCAGAAGCGTTTCTCTCTTGAAGGTGGTGAAAGTTTTATCGCTTGTATGGATGAGTTGATTCGAGAGTCTGGTGCTAAAGGCGTACAAGAAATTGTGATTGGTATGGCTCACCGTGGGCGTCTTAATGTGCTAGTCAATGTTTTGGGAAAGATGCCGTCTGATCTTTTTGCTGAGTTCGAGCATAAGGGCCCTGAAACTCTTCCTGCGGGTGACGTGAAGTATCACCAAGGATTTTCAAGCGACATTTCTACACCAGCAGGACCAGTGCACTTGTCCCTGGCATTCAATCCCTCCCATCTTGAAATTGTGAATCCTGTAGTTGAGGGATCTGCGCGTGCTCGTATGGAGCGTCGCGGCGATCCATTGGGCGAGCAAGTGTTGCCAGTCCTAGTGCATGGTGATGCTGCCATAGCAGGTCAAGGCGTGATGCAAGAGACTTTAGCAATGGCAGAAGTACGCGGTTATTCGACTGGCGGCACGATTCATATTGTTATTAATAACCAAATTGGCTTTACTACTTCTGACCCACGTGATTTGCGTTCAAGCTTATATTGCACCGACATCATGAAAATCATTGATGCACCAGTACTGCATGTGAATGGCGATGATCCTGAAGCTGTGGTGTTGGCAACTAAGCTAGCTGTTGAGTTCCGTACTCAGTTCCATAAAGATGTAGCAATTGATATTGTTTGTTTTAGAAAGCTTGGACATAACGAGCAAGATACTCCTGCGATGACTCAGCCTTTGATGTACAAGATCATTGCTGCGCATCCAGGCACTCGCAAACTATATGCCGATAAGTTAGAGACGCAAGGCATATTGCCAGCAGGTACTGGTGATTTGATGGTCAAAGAGTATCGTGCTGCTATGGATGCGGGCAAGCAAACTTCTGATCCAGTATTAAGTAATTTTAAAGGTAAGTTTGCTGTTGATTGGGCTCCATTTTTAAACAAGAAATGGACTGATGAAGCTGATACGGCCATTCCGCTAACTGAATGGAAGCGCCTAGCTGAGCGAGTTGCTTCTGTGCGTGAAGGTTTTAAGGTTCATCCATTAGTGGAAAAGGTATTGAAAGATCGCGCTGCAATGGGTCGTGGGGAAACCAACATTGACTGGGGAATGGGTGAGCATATGGCTTTTGCCTCACTTGTAGCTAGTGGTTACCCAGTGCGCCTCTCGGGCGAGGATAGTGGTCGTGGCACTTTTACACATCGGCATGCAGTGCTCCACAATCAAAATCGTGAAAAATGGGATAAAGGCGTGTACATCCCTTTACGCCATATTGCCAAGGATCAAGCACCATTTCTAGTTATTGATTCCATTTTGTCTGAAGAGGCTGTGCTTGGATTTGAGTATGGGTATGCTTCGGCAGAGCCCAATACCTTAACAATTTGGGAAGCTCAGTTCGGTGATTTTGCTAACGGTGCTCAAGTGGTAATTGATCAATTTATTGCCTCTGGTGAAGTGAAGTGGGGCCGTGCTAATGGTCTAGTGATGATGTTGCCCCATGGCTATGAAGGTCAAGGTCCAGAGCATTCATCTGCCCGTTTAGAGCGCTTCATGCAGTTATGTGCTGATACCAATATGCAAGTGATACAGCCAACAACCGCAGCGCAAATCTTCCACGTATTGCGTCGTCAGATGATTCGTCAGTTCCGCAAGCCTTTGATCTTGATGACGCCAAAATCTTTGCTGCGCAATAAAGAGGCCTCATCTCCTCTGACAGAGTTTACAAAGGGTGGATTCCATACAATATTGCCAGAGCGTGATGAAGCAATTGATCCTAAAAAGGTCACTCGTTTAATCATGTGTTCAGGAAAAGTCTATTACGACCTTGCTAAGACTCGCACAGATAAGAAGCAAGATGAGGTTGCCATTATTCGCTTGGAGCAACTCTATCCCTTCCCACACAAGGCGTTAGCTGCAGAATTGAAGAAGTATCCAAACCTTGAGGAGGTAGTGTGGTGTCAAGATGAGCCACAAAACCAGGGCGCATGGTTCTTCGTTCAGCACAATATCTTAGAGAATATGTCTGACGGTATGAAGTTGGCTTATGCAGGTCGCCCCGCATCTGCGTCACCTGCTTGTGGTTATGCCCATTTGCATCAAGAGCAACAAAAATCTCTTCTTGCAGCAGCGTTCGCAAAATTAAAGGGTTATGTTATTACGAAGTAATCGTAGACATCACTCCAATAAAAACACTTAATAGGATTAATCATGGCTATTTTCGAAGTTAAAGTCCCCCAACTCTCAGAGTCAGTAGCGGAAGCTACTTTATTGCAATGGAAAAAGAAAGTTGGCGATGCAGTCGGTCAAGACGAAATCTTGATTGAAATTGAAACAGACAAAGTGGTATTGGAAGTACCATCACCATCTGCTGGTGTTTTGACAGAAATCGTTGTGGGTGATGGTGGTACGGTGGTTGCGGAGCAATTGATTGCTAAGATCGATAGCACCGCTGTAGCAACTAATGCACCAGCTGCTGCTCCTGCGCCTGCTACTGCTCCTGTAGCTGCGCCAGCAAAAGCAGCCCCAGCCGCTAAATCTACTGGCGCTGCTGCTGCACCATCTGCAGCTAAGATCCTTGCTGAAAACAATCTCACCGCAGATCAGGTTGCTGGTTCTGGTCGAGATGGTCGCGTTACTAAAGGCGACGCGCTCAATGCGGTCGTAGGTGGAGCAAAATCTGTAGCTTTGCCAAGTACGCCAGTTCCGCTAGGTGATCGTCCTGAAGAACGAGTGCCAATGAGTCGCTTACGTGCTCGTATTGCTGAGCGTTTGCTTGAGTCTCAAGCCAACAATGCCATCTTAACGACATTTAATGAAGTCAATATGGCTCCTGTGATCGCCATGCGCAATAAGTACAAAGATCAGTTTGAAAAGGTTCATGGTGTGAAGTTAGGCTTCATGTCTTTCTTTGTTAAAGCGGCTACTCATGCTTTGAAAAAATTTCCGTTACTAAATGCATCTGTTGATGGCAACGACATCGTGTATCACGGTTACTTTGATATTGGTATCGCAGTAAGTTCACCACGCGGCTTGGTAGTGCCAATTCTGCGTGATGTTGATCAAATGAACCTCGCTGATATCGAGAAGAAGATTGCCGAGTTTGGCGCTAAAGCGCGCGATGGAAAGTTATCTATTGAAGAGTTGACTGGCGGTACATTCTCTATTTCCAACGGTGGCGTATTCGGTTCTATGCTTTCTACACCGATTATTAATCCTCCTCAGTCTGCCATTTTGGGTATTCATGCAACTAAAGAGCGGGCTGTAGTTGAAAACGGTCAAATTGTGATTCGTCCGATTAACTACTTGGCACTTTCGTATGATCATCGCATTATTGACGGTCGTGAAGCAGTGCTTGGCTTAGTAGCCATGAAGGATGCTTTGGAAGATCCTTCACGTCTCCTGCTTGATTTGTAAGAGGGCAGAATATGAGTCAATCATTTGATGTATTGGTTATTGGCGGTGGCCCGGGCGGTTACATCGCTGCGATTCGCGCTGCGCAACTGGGTTTTAAAGTTGCTTGTGCAGAATCAAATTCCTACGACGATCCAAAAGGTGAGCCACGCTTAGGTGGAACTTGTTTGAATGTTGGCTGCATTCCTTCTAAAGCCTTATTGGCATCATCTGAAGAATACGAAAAGATTAGTCATCACGTTGCCGATCACGGAATCACTGTCGGTTCGGTGAAATTGGATTCAGACAAGATGATTGCGCGTAAGGATGCAATTGTTACCAAGATGACTGCTGGTATTCAGTTCTTATTCCGCAAAAATAAGATTACTTTGTTAAAGGGTCATGCCTCTTTTGAAGGTAAGACTGCTGATGGTTACCAAGTCAAGGTTGATGGTAAGGACAAAGAAATAGTGACCGCAAAGAATGTCATCATTGCGACGGGTTCTAAGGCGCGTCATTTGCCAAATATCCCTGTCGATAATGTCTTGATTAGCGACAATGAAGGCGGTCTCAAGTTTGATTCAATTCCTAAGAAACTTGGCGTTATTGGTGCTGGCGTTATTGGTTTGGAGTTGGGCTCTGTTTGGCGTCGTGTCGGATCTGAAGTCACTATTTTGGAGGCGCTGCCAACTTTTTTAGGCGCTTGTGATCAAGGTATTGCTAAAGAAGCCCATAAGATTTTTACTAAGCAGGGCCTCAAAATCAATATGGGTGTCAAGATTGGTGAAGTCAAGGTAGACAAAAAGGGTGTAGTTGTTAATTACACTGATAGCGAAGGCAAAGCGCAGAAGTTAGAGTGTGATCGCTTAATCGTTTCTGTTGGCCGAGTACCGAATACTGAGAAGCTGGGATTAGATAAGATCGGTCTAAAAGTCGATGAGCGTGGCTTTATTCCCATTGACGACCATACTTGCGCAACATCTGCTCCTGGTGTGTATGCCGTGGGGGATGTAGTCCGCGGCCCAATGTTGGCGCATAAGGCAGAAGATGAGGGTGTTTTGGTTGCTGAAACCATCGCTGGTCAAAAACCCCATATTGACTATAACTGTATTCCTTGGGTTATCTACACAGACCCAGAAATTGCTTGGGTTGGAAAAACGGAGCAGCAACTCAAAGAGGCTGGCGTTGTTTATAAAGCTGGTCAGTTCCCGTTTGCGGCAAATGGTCGCGCACTAGGGATGAACCGCTCCGATGGTTTCGTTAAAGTGCTGGCAGATGCCAAGACTGATGAAATCCTAGGTGTTCATATCATTGGACCAAATGCTTCTGATTTAATTGCTGAAGCAGCTGTTGCAATGGAATTTAAAGCAGCAGCTGAAGATATTGCTCGCATCTGTCATCCGCACCCAAGCCTATCAGAAGTGATGCGCGAAGCTGCCCTAGCGACGGATTCACGTGCATTAAATATGTAATTGAAAGCTTTAGAGTATTACCATCAAGAGTTAGAGGCGCGCGGGTATCAAAGCGATCCCGCGCAGCTCGCTGCCATTGAGCGTTTACAGCGCTGCGAGGACGAGTGGATCGCCTATAAAGAAATTCGCAGTAGCGGATTAAAGAAAAAGCTTTTTAAACCAAAGCTGCCCCGTGGTGTTTATCTTTGGGGTGGGGTAGGGCGTGGCAAATCCTTTTTGATGGATTGCTTTTATGCAGCTTCTCCTTTAGAGAAAAAAATTCGTATTCATTTTCACGAGTTCATGCGCGAAGTGCATCGTGAATTGCATGAATTGTCAGGAATGGCAGATCCTTTAGATGAGTTGGCTAAAAGAATTGCTATGCGTTACCGACTGATCTGTTTTGATGAGTTTCACATTAACGATATTGCTGACGCCATGATTCTGTATCGCTTACTGAGCGCATTATTTGAGGATCGCGTTCAGTTCATCATGACCTCAAACTACAAACCGAGCGATCTCTATCCTAATGGATTGCATCGTGATCGTCTGCTTCCAGCAATCAAGTTGCTAGAGGAACAATTAGATATTCTTAATGTTGATGCTGGTAATGATTATCGACGTGTACAAATGGCACAGGTCGAGGCTTATTTAACTCCGTTAAATGCTGAAAATCATGTCATCCTCAAGCAAATGTTTCAGACTTTAATTGGCAATCAAAAAGAGAAGGTTCGTCCAGTATTACGAATTGAATCAAGAGAGCTAAGACCTTTGCACATGGCTGAAGGTGTAGTTTGGTTTGATTTTCAGACCCTCTGTTGTGGTCCCCGGTCGCAAAATGACTATCTAGAGATTGCAAATCAGTTTCATACGGTGATTTTGTCTGAAGTGCCCTATATGCCTCCTAGAATGACTAATGAAGCCCGCCGTTTTATTTGGCTTATCGACGTTTTATATGATCACAAGATCAAATTAATCATTTCTGCTGAAGTGCCTGCTACGGAGCTCTATACCGAAGGTCAGATTACCAGTGAGTTCTCCAGAACCGTGTCTCGCCTCATTGAGATGCAGTCCCGTGACTATCTAGATGCGCCTCGCCGAGTAATAGATACCAGCTTGACCTAAAATAGGGGTATGACTAGTTATTTTCCTCTAAATGCTGATTTGCACTGCCATTCCGTGGTTTCAGATGGGACATTGACGCCTGAGGAGTTGGCTGAGCGCGCTCATGCAAATGGAGTGCAGTTATGGGCGTTAACAGATCATGATGAGTTAGGTGGTCAAGCAAGAGCGCGTGCCGCAGCTACCGCTCTAGGGTTAAATTATTTATCAGGCGTAGAAATTTCAGTAAGCTGGATGGGGCACACCATTCACATTGTTGGACTAGGCATTGATGCAACCCATATTGGAATTTTAGAGGGCCTGCGTCGAACGCGCGAAGGGCGTAGCAATCGCGCTATGTTGATGGCCGAGCAACTTCTCAAAGTAGGTATTCCAGGAGCATATGAGGGCGCTTTGCATTTTGCAGGCAATCAGGAGTTAATTTCCAGGACGCACTTTGCTCGTTTTTTAGTTGAGCAAGGTGTCTGCCGAGATACTGAACAAGTATTTAAAAATTACCTCATCGAAAATAAGCCAGGTTACGTTCCTCATGTATGGGCAACACTAGACGATGCTGTTGCTTGGATTAAGGGAGCTGGTGGAGTTGCTGTAATTGCTCACCCAGGGCGTTATAAACTCAGCGCCATGCAAATGGACGAGTTGTATAAGCACTTTAAGGATATTGGCGGAATGGCAATTGAAGTCGTAACTGGTAGCCATAGCCCAAACCAATATCAAACTTATGGCAAGATTGCTCAGCATTACGGTTTTTTAGCATCGCGTGGATCCGATTTTCATGACCCAAATGAAAGTTATATTGATTTGGGGACATTGCCACATCTGCCTGATCATTTAACCCCAGTATGGTCACTCTTTCATTAAGTATTCTCCTATTACTCAACCCACTTTTTTAAAGAAAAAAGATCAAGATGTTTGAAGAACGCGTTCTCTCTGGTATGCGACCAACTGGTAGTTTGCACCTTGGGCACTATCACGGTGTTCTAAAAAATTGGGTACGCCTGCAATCAGAGTACCCCTGTTTCTTTTTTGTGGCTGATTGGCATGCGTTAACCACTCACTATGAAAGCCCAGACGTTATCGAGCAGTCAGTTTGGGATATGGTGATCGATTGGCTTGCTTCTGGAGTAGATCCTAATCAGGCAACCCTTTTTATTCAGAGCAAAGTTCCAGAGCATGCTGAACTTTTTTTATTGCTATCAATGGGGACACCATTAGGCTGGCTAGAGCGGGTACCCACCTATAAAGACCAAATCGAAAAGCTTAAAGAAAAAGATTTGCAAACTTATGGCTTCTTAGGTTATCCATTGCTACAAGCAGCTGATATTTTGATTTACCGCGCTCAGTTTGTGCCAGTTGGCGAAGATCAGGTTCCGCATGTAGAGATGACGCGTGAAGTTGCGCGTCGTTTCAATTATCTCTACGGACGTGAACCAGGTTTTGAGGAAAAAGCGCTTGAGGCAGTCAAAAAATTAGGCAGTAAACGTGCCAAGATGTATGCAGAATTACGAGTTGCTTATCAGGAGCGTGGAGATGATGAAGCGCTTGAGCAGGCAAAGGCATTGCTGCAAGAGGCGCAAAGTCTTTCTATGGCTGATCGTGAAAGATTATTCGGTTTTCTAGAGGGTGCTCGCAAAATCATATTGCTGGAGCCTCAGGCTTTATTGACTACTGCATCCCGTATGCCCGGAATTGACGGTCAAAAAATGTCTAAGTCCTATGGCAATACGATTAGCATCCGGGAGAAGCCAGAAGAGGTGATTCGTTCAATTCGAACGATGCCAACTGATCCTGCCCGTGTGCGTAGAACAGATCCTGGCGATCCGGCTCGTTGCCCAGTTTGGCAATTACATACCGTGTATTCAAACGAAGATACGAAGGCTTGGGTTCAAAAAGAGTGCCAATCTGCCGGTATTGGTTGCTTAGAGTGCAAGCAGCCCGTGATTGATGCGATTTTGGCTGAACAACAGCCGATGTTTGAGCGAGCACAAAAATATTTGGATGATCCCAGTCTTTTGCGATCGATCATTGCAGATGGTTGCGACAAGGCGCGTAAAGTAGCGCAGGAGACAATGCGCGAAGTACGAGAGTCTATGGGTTTAGATTACGATTGACCGAGCTGCCTTTGTCTAAGCCCCATGCTCTGATTGACGATGCCTCTCTTTGGGTAATGCGCTTTGCTAACGCCATTCCTAAAGGCGGCTTGGTATTAGATTTAGCCTGTGGCGCAGGGCGCCATACAGCGATGCTCGCGTATATGGGATATACAGTATTGGCAGTAGACCAAGATATTTCTGCTATCCAAAAGCTCCAAAATTCATCTATCCAGGTTCGCCAGCTAGATTTAGAGGCGGCAGTCTGGCCACTAGAGGGGCAAGAATTTGCAGGGATTGTTGTCAGTAATTATCTTTACCGACCATTTTTGGGGAAGCTTCCCGATATGCTGCAAGAAGATGGCGTTTTGATATATGAAACCTTTGCAGAGGGTAATGGTAAGTTTGGTAAACCCTCAAACCCAAATTTCCTCCTAAAAACAGGGGAATTACTCACCTTGGCAGAGCATTCCTCCCTCAAAGTGATTGCATATGAGGATATTTACGTTGATCAGCCTAAACCAGCTATGATTCAGCGAATTTGCGCTGTAAAAGGGCATTTAAACGGGCACATTCCGTTACAATTTCATAGTTAATTCAGTCAAAATCGGTAAATATTCGTGATGAATACAGCTCAATCTGCAGGAAGTAAAAAAGCCATTGCTGGCAGCATGCCTGCTATTGTCACTCCGATGTTTGAAGACGGCAGTCTAGACCTACCAGCCTTACGTGCTTTGTTAGATTGGCATGTCTCAGAAGGATCTGATGGAATTGTGATTGTCGGCACCAGTGGGGAGTCTCCAACGGTATCAGTTCAAGAGCATTGCGAACTTATTAAGACGACTGTCGAGCATATTGCTGGACGTATTCCAGTCATTGCGGGTACTGGTGGCAACTCCACTACAGAAGCTATTGAGCTAACCCAATTTGCTAAATCAGTTGGCGCAGATGCGAGCCTTCAGGTAGTGCCTTATTACAATAAGCCAACCCAAGAGGGTATGTATGCTCACTTTAAGAAAATTGCGCAAGCAGTAGATTTGCCAGTGATTCTATACAACGTGCCAGGTAGAACAGTTGCTGATTTAGCTGGTGATACCGTAGTCCGCTTGGCCCAAGTGCCAGGCATTATCGGTATCAAGGATGCTACTGGCAGTATCGAGCGTGGAACCTTATTGCTTGCAGATTTAAAGCGTTCTGGACAAGAGGATTTTGCAGTTTTTTCAGGCGATGACCTCAGCGCTGCATTATTAATGTTGATGGGTGGCAAGGGAAATATTTCAGTTACCGCCAATATTGCACCTCGTCTGATGCATGATTTATGTAAAGCTGCCATGTCCGATGATGTGGTTAAGACTCGTGCAATTCAATATCAATTACTGGCCGTTCATAAAGCCATGTTTACCGAGGCAAATCCAATACCTGTGAAATGGGCCCTGCATGAGATGGGTAAAATCACTGCTGGTATCCGCTTGCCTTTAACCCCGTTAAGCGTTGCTTTGCGTGAACCTTTGAAGACAGCTCTGAAACAGGCCGGCTTACTATGATGAATTTGATGCAACTCTTGCGCCGTTACAGTGCGTTGCCCTTGATGATTGCACTTCTTACGGTAGCCATATCAGGCTGTAAATCAGTTACTAGTAATGACACAGTTGATTACAAGAGTGTCGGTGCTATTCGCGGGCCAAACTTAGCCTATCCACCCGATCTGATTACCGCTCAAGCTGATCGCCGCTACATCGTTCAAGATGGCTCGGCCACTATGTCTGAGTACAACGCTGCTGTTAAAAAATCAGTCCAGACTCGCAAAAATGTCATGACAGGCATTCCTGGAATGCGGATTGCCCGTGACGGCGAGCGTCGTTGGTTAGTTGTTGAAAAGCCGGCTACTGAGCTCTATCCACAGATCAAAGATTTTTGGCAAGAAAATGGTTTTCTGCTGACCATTGATTCACCCTCAACAGGCATTATGGAAACTGATTGGGCAGAGAATAGAGCAAAGTTACCGCAAGACTTTATTCGTAAATCGCTTAGCAAGGTTTTAGATTCTATTTATGACACTGGTGAGCGAGATCGATATAAGACTCGTTTGGAAGTCAGTAAGCCGGGCGAGACTGAAGTTTATATTACTCAGCGCGGCGCGATTGAGAAATGTCAAACAGATGCTACCGGTTCTTGCATCTCAACTATTTGGACCGCCCGTCCAAATGATCCCGAGCTTGAAGCGGTCTTTTTGGCGCGCCTAATGGAACGCTTAGGTATGACTCAGGAGCAGGCTAAGGCACAAGTTGCTGTTCCATTAGAGGCTAAGACACCTAAGGCAAAGTTAGTCCAAGAAGGCGTTAATACGGCCTATATTGAAATGGCTGCTGGATTTGATCGTGCTTGGCGCGATACTGGTCTTGCGCTTGATCGCTCCAACTTTACCGTTGAAGACCGTAATCGCGCAAACGGGATTTATTACGTTCGCTATGTCAATCCAAAAGATTTGGGTGATACCAAGGGCTTCTTTTCAAACCTCTTTAGCAGTAAGGATGATTCGAACTTAAAAGCGAAAAAGTATTTAGTCGTTGTGAAGTCTGCTGGAGAGAATTCAACAAGCATCTTTGTTCAGAATTCAGAGGGCAAACCAGAGAATACGCCCGCAGGTTTGCAGTTGTTGACCTTACTTACTGAGCAACTGACGCGCTAGTATGAGCCGCTGCACGTGCTAATCAAATAAAAAAGCCGCTATCAAGCGGCTTTTTTTCTGCGGAAAGAAGATTACTTCTTAGCGTCAGCAGGAGCAGCAGGAGCAGGTGCAGCAGCTGGAGCAGCAGGGGCGGCAGCAGGAGTATCAGCAGGAGCTGGTGCAGCAGGAGCAGCAGGAGCGGCAACAGGTTTTGCTTCTTCTTTTTTACCGCAAGCGGCCAAAGCGATTGCCAACATAGCTAAGAGTGCGAGTGACTTCTTCATTTGTAATTTCCTTTTAAAATTGTTAATTACTGGTATTTGATACATGGATTGCACAGGGAAACCCTTAGGTACTTTCCATAAATCATTATAGCCAGCTATAGATTTAATGCTGAAAAATGACCCAGCCAGCAGCATATGCTTCATATAGACTATTTTCTTGGCCTAAGTTGCTAGGAAGACCTGTTTTTAAACCTCTTTTTGAAGCTAAGATGCACCAAGCTCTCCCAATTTCATTTTTTTGCCCTTGAGTCATATTCTCCCCATTGCAAAAAATGTCATCACCCAAAGCAATGAGCCTTGTCATAGGGTGGGGAGTCAAGATGGTGGTTGCGAGAGTGGCCTTAAATTCTTTTGGGCTTAGTAATGGATTTGGGGATTCAAAAATTGCCTGGGGTTTAGGTTCACTTAGGTATGCGGCAATCCCCGGTAGAAATGTTTCAACTTGATGTAGTTTTAAGTTCTGCAATAGACTTTGAGTCTGCTTTATGAGTTCACTAGGCAACTGCTCTGCTTGGCTTGTAGCAGTTTGACCGGGATCTGCAAAACGCTTCTCTAATTCTGGAAAATCTTCTAATGACTCAGCTAATCGCCAAAGTCCTTCTTGCAATAACTCTTTGTAGCTTTGAGCTCTAAAGCCCACCGACCAAGTTTGGCAACCAGTATCTAGTGCAATACCATCATGTGCAATATGTGGCGGGAGATAAAGCATGTCACCTGGCTCTAGATCCCATTCTTGGTTAGGCGTGAAATCTTTCAATATTTTGAGTGGCAGATCGGGGTTAAGGCTGAGATCAGTTTGCGCAGATATTTTCCAACGCCTGCGTCCTGACATCTGGATTAAAAAAACATCATAAGAATCAAAGTGGGGGCCAACACCTCCCCCAATTCCAGCGATGCTAATCATCAGGTCATCAAGGCGAGCATCGGGGATGAACCGAAACCATGACAGTACTTTGGCAGCTGACGGGTGATGCGCTTCCATCCCTTGAACTAAAAGCGTCCAATTTGGGCTGGCTAGAGAAGGGATTGCTTTTTTCTTGAAGGGACCTACTTTAAAGCTCCATGGATGAGCTTGAATCAGTCTAGATTCAACCGCATCATCGCCGGCAAGCGTAAATAATTCCTCTGGGGAAATCGCGCTATTAAGCGGTTCACCGATGTCATTCGAAAGCCCAAAAGCAGGTATTGCGCCACGAACTAATAAGGGCTTTTTATGCCAATACTTGCGCATAAATTGCGAAGGGCTGATACCGCCTAGGAGTGGCCAGGGGAGGTCCAAGGGAAGGTATTCTGGAGCTTGTGGAGGCTCGTATAGCTTGCTCAAGTAAAATGATGTCATATCAGTAAAAGGCTGTTTAAAACACAATGTTGAATGAATTACGCATGAAGATCGAAAAAAATACCGTTGTATCCCTGCGTTACAAGTTAACCGATGCGCAAAATAATATTATCGAGGAACCAGATTCCCCGATGGTATACCTGCATGGTGGCTATGAGGGTACTTTTCCTAAAATTGAAACTCTTTTAGATGGTCAAGATATTGGCTATGAGACTAGCATTCAATTAGAGCCCAATGAGGCTTTTGGTGAATATGACCCTGAACTCTTAAAAATTGAGCCACGCGCTCGCTTTCCGGAGCCATTAGAGATTGGTATGCAATTTGAGGGGGTACCTGATGAAGAAGAGGATCCTTCCTTGGCTGATCAAGAAGATGAGCCTTTAATTTACACCGTCACTGATGTTGCTGAGAGTCAGGTTGTTTTGGATGGCAATCATCCTTTAGCTGGTATGGCCTTACGTTTTTGGGTTCAAGTGGAAGATGTCCGAGCAGCGACTGATGAAGAGATTGAAAATCGCTACCCAGAGGGTACTGAGGCTTTTGCTTTTGGCATGCCCGACGATGCTGTTGAAGAGGGGGATGAGGACTTTGTAGGTGGGAATGAAAACCCTAAGGGGAGTTCACCTACACTGCATTAGCCCAAACTAAATAGTCTGCGCAGGCTTATTCTTTAAGCCATTCCTTTAAAGCGCCAAGTTCTCGTTTGGTGTCGCTAGATTCAATAGATTCAGAGCTAGTTGGAAGATTGCTTAATTTGGCAAGGGCCTTTTCAAGAGCCAAAATCTTTGCTTCTTGCTCAAGGGTTGCATCGATTAAGCCTTTCAAAGCCATTGACACTGGATCATCAACATTTGGTGTGACGCCGTAGGCTGAAAAATACTCTTTGACCTTGCTGTCATTATCGCTAGTCTTCGGCAGGTCAGGGTGAAGGATGCGAGCAGGGATGCCAACAGCAGTAGCGCCAGCAGGAATCTCTTTTAGCACCACTGCATTTGAGCCAACGCGTGCGCCATCACCAACAGTAAAGCCACCAAGCACTTTTGCCCCAGCGCTAATAACGACACCTTTGCCTAAAGTTGGGTGTCTTTTTACCCCTTTATAAAGAGATGTTCCACCTAGAGTAACCCCTTGATAAATGGTGCAATCATCTCCAATTTCAGCGGTTTCTCCAATCACAATACCTAGGCCATGATCTAAAAAAACCCGCTTCCCAATCTTGGCTGCCGGATGAATCTCAATGCCAGTAATCCAGCGTGAAACCATCGACAGCAGTCGGGCAATCCATTTCAGACCAAAGTTCCATAAACCATGGGATAGTCGGTGAAACCAAACTGCATGTAAACCTGGATAGCAGGTAATTACCTCGAGACGATTTCTAGCAGCCGGATCGCGGGCGATGATGGAGTCGATTTGATCGAAAAGAGGATTAGGCATAGCTTGATTTTAACGGGTATCAGGCAATATTATTTTTTAAGCAACATCTGCTTGGCAATGCCGCGAAGTAGGTCAACCTCTTCTTTATGAAGACGAGCTCGCGCAAATAAGGCTTGAAGGCGAGGTATCAGTTTTTTAGGATTTCTAGGGTCAAGGAAGCCAATCTCTTGCAGACCCTCGCTCCAATGCTCTAGCATAGCCGCAACTGCACCTGGATCAGCATAGTCTACTAAATCTTTGGTCTCATAGATCTGGTCTTTTTCTTGGGAAAGCGTTTCTCTGAGAGTAAAAGCACACACCATGATTGCCTGAGCAAGATTGATAGAGGGGTATGAGGGATTTGCATCTAGCCATACACGGTGACTGCAAAGATTAAGATGGGTGTTATCAAGCCCAGTTCTTTCTGGACCAAACAACATTGCTACTTTTTGCTGGTTCGCTACTGCACCACGAATCAATGATCGAGCTTCTTGCCAGCTGATTTTAGGTGGGCCAAATTCTCGGTCTCGGCTCGTAAGGCCCAATACTAGGCTGCAATCTTGCACTGCCTTTTCCAATGAGTCTGATTCCTGGCTTGAGACCAAAAGATCACTAGCACCACTAGCAAGGGCGATTGCCTCAGATTCTTTGGCGATATTCTTTTTTCTGGGGTTGATTAGGCGCAAGTCATTAAAGCCCATCGTTTTTAGGGCACGGGCAGCGGAGCCTACGTTGCCGGGGTGGCTAGTCTCAACGAGGATCCAGCGAAATAACTGGGATTGGGCTGTGTTCATTGTTCTTGGGTGTTATGTGTATGGGGTATTGGAACAATCGTTTAGAATCAAGGCATTCGCTCTATATTGTCATCTAGTATGCAGTTTAACGAGCCTGTTCTTATTTAATTTGTCCATCAAAACTATGCATCCCATGTTAAATGTGGCCGTTAAGGCTGCCCGTCGTGCCGGAACCGTGATTAATCGAGCCTCTTTAAATTTAGAGCGCTTACAGGTTGATCGTAAGCAACATAATGATTTTGTAACTGAGGTGGACAAACAAGCTGAGGCCGCCATCATTGAGACTCTTAGCGAGGCTTATCCTAGCCATGGTTTTTTGGCTGAGGAAACTGGTGCGCAAAACGCTGATGCTGAAAATGTTTGGATCATTGATCCTTTAGACGGTACAACTAATTTCATACACGGTTTTCCCCAGTACGCTGTTTCTATCGCGCTTTCTGTCAATGGCATCACACAGCAAGCAGTGGTGTATGACCCCACACGCGATGAACTCTTTACAGCCACTAGGGGAGCTGGCGCCTATTTAGATCGCCGACGTTTGCGGGTAGCGACGCAAGACCGCTTAACTAACTGCTTATTAGGTACTGGATTTCCATATCGCGATGATCAGGACTTAGAAAAATACCTTAAGATTTTTGCGGAAATGTCGCGTCAATGCGCTGGACTTCGTCGTCCAGGAGCGGCGTCATTAGATTTAGCTTATGTTGCCGCTGGTCGTTACGATGGTTTCTTTGAGAGCGATCTTAAGCCTTGGGATATGGCTGCTGGAGCATTACTGATCACTGAGGCAGGTGGTTTAATTGGTAATTATCGTGGTGAAGAGGGTTATCTACAGAGCGGTGAAGTAATGTGTGCTAACCCACGAATCTTTGCCCAGATGGTGCAGTGTCTATCCAAATATTCCGTTTGTTAATTGCAGTTAGGCTTTGATTAAGTCTAGATAGTGGACCCCATCCTGATTGATGAGTAGCGCACTTGCTCTTGGCATCATGCTTTCCGGATGGTCTAAGTCCCAATCAGATAAGACCCATCGTTGCCATTCTTGATTGCCTAAGTTTTCTTGATGATGTGCAGGCAAGTGAGTGTGGCCATGTATTAAACAGACACCATTCTCACTTCTGAGAATCGCAGCACAAGCATCTATGGTTACATTCGATTTTTCTTTGAGTAATTCTGGTGTTAAGGCATAGTTACGCTGATAGCTAGATGCACTCTTGCTACGAAGATGATTGGCGATGGACTTTCTCCAGCCTAAGGGCATTTGTAGAAACAGTTTTTGAATCCACGCTTTACGTACCCACCCTCGAAAAACTTGATAGCCAGTATCAGCTGTACATAAAGCATCGCCATGGCTAAGTACATAGTTTTGACCAGCAATTTCTACCTTCGAGGGATCCCCTACAAGTGTCATGCCAGATTTTTTTAAATATTCAGGGCCAAGTAAAAAATCACGATTGCCGTGCAAGTAGTAGACGTGAATCTTAGTAGCGAGTGTCGCGATAGCGCGTTGAACTTCTTGGTGAAAGCGAGAGCTTACGACGGCATCATCCCCAACCCAATATTCAAAAAGATCACCCAGAATGAACACGGAGTTTACTTTGGGTGCATCTTTCTCGCAAAAGTCAAAAAATCGTTGCGCCGTCAAAGGCATTGACGGCGTCAGATGAAGATCTGATATGAGCAGTGCGCTCTGAAACTGGGGGATCATTCCTCTAAAACGGTAGCCTTTTCAATCACTACATCTTCAGTTGGTACATCTTGATGAAATCCAGAGCTACCAGTTTTCACTTTCCGGATTGCATCAACAACATCGAATCCATCAGTTACCTTACCAAATACAGCGTAGCCCCAACCTTGGGCATTTTGTGCTGTGTGATTCAGAAAATCATTGTCATTTACATTAATAAAGAACTGAGAGGTTGCTGAATGTGGATCATTCGTTCTTGCCATCGCCACTGTACCGCGTTCGTTTTTTAAACCATTGTTGGCTTCATTCTCAATTTCTGCACCAGTAGGCTTTTGTTTCATGCCAGCGGTCATGCCACCACCTTGAATCATGAAGTTATCAATAACGCGATGGAAAATAGTGCCATCGTAATGACCGTTTTTGACATACTGCAAAAAGTTAGCAACGCTTTTGGGTGCCTTGACGGCATCAAGGGTGAGGGTGATATCACCCTGATTAGTTTTTAGGAGAACTTTCGCCATTTTTAGATCTACTTTCTGAGGGGTTAGTGGATTGTTCGGGGTTGACAGTTGCAGCAGCTGGGGTAGGCCTTGTTCTTTTAGGCGGCTTCAAAATATCTAATAAAGCCTTGGCGCGATTAGTGTACTGGCGAGGATTAAGTTGGGTACCTTTAGCTGCGTTGGTATAAGCTTGGGCTCCCAGACGAATATAAATCTCACCTAGGTTTGCTGAAGCGATCGCATAGCTAGGACGTATTTTCAATGCAAGCTCTAAATAATCTCTCGCTTCAATCCAATTGCCTTGATTGGCTGCTAAAGCTGCCAAATTATTATAGGGTTCTGGAAGTTCAGGGAATTGCTGAGTGATTTCAATTAAGGTTTTTTTAGCCGCATCCCATTGACGTAATTCAATTTGTAGTCTCGCTTTAATAAAGCGTATTTGAACATTACGGGGATTCTCTTTAATTTGGGAATTAATTAAGTTAATGGCATCCTGATACTTACGCGCTTTGATCAGTCTCTCGACATCTGGCGGTACTGCATTTCTGGCGATTGGATCTGGTTCAATAATTAAAAATGAGAGGAATGGTACTGCTACCGTATCGGAGAGCTCTGGATTGAGAGGGTCATATCCAGCATCGGCTGACAAACGAGGGGGGTCAGTAGGGTTATAACCACCTAAATAGGGCTTAGAGCCACTTTGCTGAGCCTCTAATTCTCTAAGACTGTTCTCAGTGCGATCTTGCGCCGCTGTAGTACAGCCATACAATAAAAGCATGCTAATAGCCAAAAATAGTACTTTTAGCGGACGATAGCAGGATATGAGGGTGTTGGAAGACATAGTGGCTGAAGGTAAAAACTGACTCATTCGATATACTCAGCGCTCAGTCTAACAAATTGGCGCTACTTACCCTATCTTTATTGCCTTTATGCTCCAAATCTATAACACCCTAAGCCGTTCAAAGCAGATCTTTAAGCCCATTGTGCCGGGCAAGGTCAAGATGTATGTATGTGGTATGACAGTTTACGATTTTTGTCATATTGGACATGCTCGGGTCATGATTGTGTTTGATATGGTTGCTAGATGGTTAAGGGCAAGCGGCTATGAGCTCACTTATGTTCGCAATATTACTGATATTGACGACAAAATCATTAATCGCGCAATTGAAAATGGTGAGCCAATTTCTGCATTAACTACCCGATTTATTGACGCCATGCATGCTGATTCAGATGCATTGGGTTTGATGTACCCCGACCAAGAGCCGCGTGCGACTAACTATATTTCACAAATGCAGGGAATGATTGGGCATTTGATTCAAAATGATTTGGCATATCAAGGTGATGATGGTGATGTGAACTTTGCTGTGAGACTCTTTCCGGGTTATGGTCGCCTGTCTGGTAAATCACTTGACGAACTGAATGCTGGCGAACGTGTTGCAGTTGGAGGAGGTAAACGTGATCCGCTTGACTTTGTCTTATGGAAAAGCGCAAAGCCAGAAGAGCCTGCAGATACGCGTTGGGCTTCACCTTGGGGTGAGGGACGTCCGGGCTGGCATATTGAGTGCTCCGCAATGTCGTGTGATTTATTAGGCAAACATTTTGATATCCATGGTGGTGGAGCTGACTTGCAATTTCCGCATCATGAAAATGAAATTGCTCAAAGTGAAGGCGCCTTATATGGCACGCATCGTAAATCCAGTGATGAGCCTTTTGTGAATTATTGGATGCATAACGGTCATATCCGAGTAAATGAAGAAAAAATGTCCAAGTCTTTGGGAAATTTCTTCTTGATTCGGGATGTGCTCAAGCGTTTTGACCCTGAGGTCTTGCGCTTTTTCATGCTACGCGCTCACTATCGCAGTCCTATTAATTACAGCGATGTTC
Source organism: Burkholderiales bacterium (assembly GCA_041307885.1). Classification (GTDB taxonomy): domain Bacteria; phylum Pseudomonadota; class Gammaproteobacteria; order Burkholderiales; family Burkholderiaceae; genus Polynucleobacter. The sequence goes on from JBFZCO010000073.1 coordinate 20,615, forward strand.
AGCTAGAAGAGTCTCGCTCCGGATTGGCTCGTCTGTATACAGCATTAGCAGCAGTTCCTGTACAACATATCGTTCTTGATCCCCACTCGCACTGGGTAAAGCGTTTTACCGACGCTATGAATGACGACTTCAATACACCAGAAGCCATTGCAACACTTTTTGATCTAGCGAGTGAGATAAACCGTTCCCATGGCGAGGAAAAAATCCAGCTGGCAAGCACATTAAAGAGTCTTGCAAATAGCTTGAATTTTTTACAGCGTGACCCGACTGAGTTTTTACAAGCCGGCTCACACGTTGAGGGGCAACTTAGTGGTTTGTCTGCCGCGCAAATTGAAGAGCAGATTGCAGCGCGTATTCTAGCTAAACAGACAAAAGATTTTACCCAGGCAGACCTTATTCGTAGAACATTGCTAGAGCAAGGCATAGTTTTAGAGGACAAGCCAGGTGGTGTGACTGAATGGCGCAGAAGCTAATCATGATCAATGTGCAATTAAGCTATAACCAGTGGATCTATTTTGAGTAAAGTAGCAGAACAAGTAGTGATTGAGACCATCGCCCCCCATTACTGGGAGCAAGCATGTGCTGAATTAATGAAGCATGATCGCATCTTAAAAAAGATTATTCCAAAATATGGGCCTGGTTTTTTAATCACTCGTGGTGACCCCTTCACAACCTTAGCTCGCGCGATTGTGGGGCAGCAGATTTCTGTTGCAGCAGCTCAGTCTGTCTGGAGCAAAATACTGATAGCTCTAAAGAAGAGGGTAAGCCCACAAAATATATTAATGCTCACTGTAGAAGAGTTACGTTCTGCAGGCTTATCTGGCCGAAAGGTTGAGTACATTCGTGATTTAGCAGAGCATTTTGATTCTGGTCGTTTACATGCAAATCAATGGAAAGGCATGGAAGATGAGGCCATTATTAAGGAATTGAGTGCAATTCGGGGTATTGGACGATGGACAGCAGAAATGTTCCTTATTTTTAATATGGTGAGGCCCGATATTCTTCCCTTAGACGATGTAGGGCTTATTAAGGCCATTTCTCTCAATTATTTCAGTGGAGAGCCTGTCAGTAGGCATGAAGCCCGTGAAGTAGCGGCAAATTGGGCTCCTTGGCGTACCGTTGCGACTTGGTATATGTGGAGAAGTATCGACCCCATGCCCGTTGAATATTAAAATCAAGCTATGAAAACGACTTTCCTAGATTTTGAGCAATCAATCGCTGAACTAGAGTCAAAGATTGAAGAGCTCCAATTTGTACAAGATGAATCATCAGTTGATATTTCTGATGAAATCAAAACACTTACCGAAAAAAGTCAGCAACTTACTAAAGATGTTTATGCCAACCTAACTCCTTGGCAAGTGTCACAAGTGGCGCGTCATCCGCAGCGCCCATATACATTGGATTACGTTAGCGCTTTGTTTACTGACTTTCATGAATTACATGGTGATCGTAATTTTGCGGATGATCAATCAATTATTGGCGGTTTAGCACGCTTTGATAATCAACCTTGTATGGTGATAGGTCATCAAAAGGGTCGTGATACTAAAGAGCGTGCCTTGAGAAACTTTGGGATGAGTAGGCCCGAGGGTTATCGTAAGGCTATGCGCCTTATGCGACTTGCGGAAAAATTTAAGCTACCAGTCTTTACCTTTGTCGATACACCAGGTGCGTTCCCTGGAATTGATGCAGAAGAGCGTAATCAATCAGAGGCAATTGGTCGAAATTTATACGTGCAAGCAGAGCTAGAGGTCCCCATTATTTCTACGATTATTGGGGAGGGCGGTTCAGGTGGCGCCCTAGCAATTGCAATGGGTGATGTCGTTCTGATGTTGCAAAATTCAACTTACTCCGTAATTTCTCCTGAAGGATGCGCCTCCATTTTATGGAAGACCGCTGAAAAAGCGCCTGAAGCCGCTGAGCAGTTGGGCCTAACTGCGCAACGTTTAAAAAATCTTGGATTGATTGATAAAATTGTGGCCGAGCCAATTGGAGGCGCACATCGTGATTATGAAACCATGATGACCAATATGCGCAAGGCCTTATCTGAATCTCTTAAAACTTTTGATGGCATGAAAGTGGATGCGCTTCTCGAGCGTCGCCATGGGCGCTTAATGAGCTATGGCAAGTTCAAGGAAATCGAAGCCAAATCCTAACGCAAACAAACGCATCGCGGTTGCCCTCAGTGGTGGCCTTGATTCGGTTGTGCTGCTAGATACTGTTTGTAAGGCCGCATCACAAGGTCAGGATGCCGCTCAGGAGATTTGGGTCTTCCATATTCATCATGGATTACAAAAAGCTGCTGACGAATGGCTCATTTTTTGTGAAAAGCTTGCTAAAAAATATCAAGTTCATTTTGATTTCCGTTTGCTGCACCTTCAAAATCAAGCGATGGGCAATATTGAGGCGCGCGCAAGAGCGGGGCGGTATGAAGCCTTGACTGAACTCTGTATTGAGCATGGCATTGAAGACCTATTGTTAGCCCATCACCAAAATGATCAAGCTGAAACAGTGTTGTTGCAGCTCTTGCGTGGTTCTGGTGTAGCAGGTTTATCTGCAATGCCGCAGGAACGTATCAGCACTATGAATGGACATTCGATTTCGCTTTGGCGACCCTTACTTGGCCAAAGTAAGGTTGATCTAGAAGCGTACGCCAAATTACATAAGCTTAAGTGGATTGAAGACCCCAGCAATCAAAGTACGGTCTTTCGTCGTAATGTGATTCGCAAGCAGATTATTCCAAGATTGGAAAAAATTCAGCCAGAGGCTGTTGCCAATCTAGCGCGAAGTGCTGAGCTCTTAGCTCAGTCCCAAAAGTTACTTGATCGACTAGCTATTCAAGACGGTAAAGATATTTTTACTTGCCAGAATCTTCAGCTCTCAAGCTTGCTCTCTTTGGCTGATCAAGATTTACCTGCTGCGAATAATGTCATGCGGTATTGGCTTAAATCCAATGGGCTTTCTATGCCGTCCCAAGAAAGATTGGATGCCTGGTGGCAAGATCTTTGGAGCGTAAAACCCCAAGCTCACCTTGAGTGGATTCATGATGGTGCCAGTATTCGTCTTTGGCGCGGGTTACTGCAGTTAACCCAGATTGGCGCTGGCCAGTGGGTCTGGGTCGAGATTCCTTCTGGCAGTCAGACACCAGGCTTATCAGCTACTTGGGTCAAGAAGGCTCAATTAGCAGGCCAAATTGAGGAAAGAGAGCGTCTGGGCGGTGAAAAAATGCAGATAATGGTAAATGCCCCTCGTAAAACCCTCAAAAACCTCTTCCAAGAGGCTGATATTCCGCCGTGGGAGCGACAAGCACCTTTGCTATTTATCAATCAGGAGCTTATTGCCGTGGCAGGCATTGGCGTAAGCTATTCGCATCTGACCACCACAGGCAAAAGAGTCCTTCCTGAGTGGTCCTATGAGCAATAGTTTTGCTATAAAACCCTGTAAAATAAGCCCTTTTTAGACACATGGGGAAGTAATTCTCCTTAAATAGACGGTTTTTATGGCTCTTATCGTTCATAAATATGGTGGCACCTCCATGGGCTCAGTAGAGCGCATTCAGAATGTTGCTAAACGCGTTGCCAAATGGATGCGCTCAGGCCACCAAGTGGTGGTAGTTCCCTCCGCTATGTCCGGTGAGACCAATCGCTTGCTAGGCTTAGCAAAAGAGATCAACCCAGATGCTAACCCTCGTGAGCTTGATCAAATTGCCTCTACTGGCGAGCAAGTAAGCTCGGGTTTGTTGGCTTTAGCACTCATGCGAGAAGGCATCGATGCAGTGAGTTATGCTGGTTGGCAGGTAACTGTTCATACCGATTCTTCATTTACTAAAGCGCGTATTAAGAGTATTGATGACCAGAAAATTTTGGCTGATCTCAATGCAGGTCGCGCAGTTGTTGTAACTGGTTTTCAGGGCGTAGACCCTGATGGCAATATTACGACCTTAGGTAGAGGCGGTTCAGATACTTCTGCAGTGGCAATGGCTGCAGCCTTAAGAGCAGATGAATGCCTCATTTATACAGATGTTGATGGAGTTTATACAACGGATCCTCGGGTGTGTGAGGACGCGCGGCGTTTAGATCGCATCACTTTTGAAGAAATGCTCGAGATGGCGAGTTTAGGATCAAAAGTGTTGCAAATCCGTTCTGTTGAATTTGCCGGTAAGTACAAAGTTAAAACCCGTGTTCTGTCATCCTTGACAGATCCTTTGATGCCCTTAGATATCGAGATGAAGTCGGGCACCTTGATTACATTTGAAGAGGACAGCACTATGGAAGCTGCAGTGATTTCTGGTATCGCCTTTGCGCGAGATGAAGCAAAAATTACCGTACTTGGCGTACCAGACCGACCAGGCATCGCGTATCAAATCTTGGGCCCGATTGCCGATGCAAATATTGACGTTGACATCATTATTCAAAATCAATCTTTTGAAGGTAAAACGGACTTTACCTTTACAGTTCCTCGTGCTGATTATCAGAAGGCCTTAGATCTATTGAGGGCTAATGTTCAGTCTCATATTGAGGCTAAAGAAATTACTGGCGATCCAAAAGTTTCTAAGGTTTCTGTAGTCGGCGTCGGTATGCGCTCTCACGTAGGCGTTGCTAGCAAAATGTTTCGCACCCTATCAGAAGAGGGTATCAATATTCTTATGATTTCTACTAGCGAAATCAAGATCTCTGTGGTTATTGATGAGAAGTACATGGAACTAGCGGTACGTGCCCTGCACAAGGCATTTGAGCTTGATCAGAAGTAAAGTGTGCGCTAAACCGGTGTAAATCCCTGTAGTTAATGGAATCAGTTAAACTGTGGGGCGTTGTAAATGCATTAATACGGAGACGTGGCCGAGCTGGTCGAAGGCACTCCCCTGCTAAGGGAGCATCGGGGCTAAAACTCTGATCGGAGGTTCGAATCCTCTCGTCTCCGCCAAGTCATTAGGCGGGACAAGGGTTTGTAGAGATACAACACCCTTGTTACCAAACCTTACCAAAGGCCACTTTCTCTAGTGGCTTTTTTAACAGATCTCAGACATCTTCATGAATTCTATTTAGCGGAGCCATCTACCGCCATCAAGTATCCCTTGATATATTGAGGTGGAATATAAAGAATGCTTTGATTGCCGGATTTAGCATTAAGACTAATTTGAAATCCTTTATCTAAATGCTCCTTTAAGAATGCTTCCGTAACTGAGATGGATAAGAGCTCTCTAAAAATACAACCACGCTCGCCACAAGCGCCTGCTTCTCTGCCTACTACTTTAAATGTGGTGAGAGGTGAGCCTTTGAGCGATGCGGAGTCGTAATAGCGCCATTGTGAAAAGTAGGTTAACTGCGCTAGAACTTCAAAAGTTTTAACACCTTGATTCGAGCGGTCGCCACGAATACTAAACATTTGATATGTATTTGCCTCATCCATCGAATTGATAGGAGGACCTTGGTATGACTTGCTATTGTTAGCGGGGTTTGGGGTGATGATTGTCGAATGATAGACATCATTGATTTCCCAGCCGCTAACTTTTCTGTCATTGTTGCTACAAGCAACGAGTCCCAAGCTGATAGCTAATAGAAAAATAATTCTGTACATGGTTGTCCTCTGTAAGTTCTTACCCCCATTATCATCCAATCAGTACCTCATTTTTTAAAACTGTCCTCTGCAAAAGCGGCCACATTGATTAGTTTCTGATCATCTAAAAAGTTGCCAATGAGCTGAACTCCGAGAGGAAGCCCATTATGAGATTTGCTAAAGGGGAGGGCAATCGCTGGTGTACCAATAAAGCTCCATAAGGAGCAGAAAATCGGATTGCCAGTAAATTCAAGGCCTTTTGGCGCCTCACCGGTAGCAGCTGAAGCCAAAATGGCGTCAAAGCGGCCAAAGTATTGGCTAATAGAGCTTCGCAATTGTTTTTGTAGATTCTTCGCCTTAATGTAGTCAGTGGCACTGTAAGCATTGCCTTTTTGAACAAGTTCCTTAATATCCTCACTAATGAGCTGGGGGAATTGCGTAAGGTGCTTTTCATGCACGATGGCTGCTTCGCAAGACATTAATACTGCTAGAGCCTCGATTCCATCCCAATAATGTGCTGGAAGCTCAAGCGTCTCGATAGTCGCACCAGATTTTACTAATGAGGTACCAGCTCCAACGATCACATTTTTTTGCTCGTCACTCAAGAGGTCATCAAAAGGAGTTGTAAGTACTGCTATGTGAGGCATCCGCTTATCAAGTATTTCGCCAATGGGTTTTATTTCTATCTCCCCGACCACGTATTCCTCATCCGCTGTGGTGCTGGTGTTTCTAAGAAGATTAAATGCATAAGCTGCATCAGCAACCGATCTAGTGAAAAACCCAACATGATCTAAGGAGCCTGAAACCGGATGAACCCCTTGGCGCGGAACAGTGCCAAAGCTTGCTTTATATCCAACCACACCGCAATACGTTGCTGGCCTAATAATGGATCCAGCCGTTTGCGATCCAAGGCCAAGTGGTGCAATACCACTTGCTACGGCAGCCGCAGATCCGCTCGAAGATCCACCAGGAGTGTGCCCTAGATTCCAGGGGTTGCTAGTCTTTCCAGGTGTTCGCCAGGCAAATTCAGTTGTCACGGTTTTACCAAAGATGACTCCACCAAGTTGGCGTACCCGCTTGACGATTTGTGCATCTTCGGCAGGAACATGATTTATATAGATTGGTGATCCATAGCTCGTGACAAAGTCTTTTGTATCAATTAGGTCTTTCACGATCACGGGTATTCCCATGAGGGGGCCCGGATGCACCTCTTTGATGAGGTTGGATAAGGTCGCCCTGGTTGTGAATGCATTGATAGAGGGCTCTAACTCATCAGCGCGAACCACGCATTCCTCAAGATATTGATTTACGGATAGTTGCCCGCTATCGATCAAATTACAGGCTTCTATCAGTCCTAAGGCTGGTTTCATGAGGATGTCTCGTTTATTTAAATTGTTTTGAATAAGTCACTTTATCACTAGCTATGAAAAAGTTGTTTCTTCAACAAATGTCTCCAAAATCCAACATAAAAATATACTTCACAACTTCACAACTTCTGTAGTATAGTAATGAATAAGGAGGGAAGATGAGAAGAGTGATACCAAAAACACACCAAGCATTGGATTGGATAGGGAAGGGTTTGAGCGCGGCTCAGGCGGCCCGAAAAATGGAAATTTCTGAATCCAGCGTTTACGCGGCGCTACGAAAAAGTAGGGCTAAAGATTTAGGTTGCTGTCCAACATGCGGTCATAAACTAAGGAAATAGAATGAAAAAGACATTACTCGCCATTACTTCAATCTCAATAGCTGCATTTGCATATGCAAATTCATCAAATGACTCAGCTGAACTATTAAATCAACAATGCAAAATATCAGCAGAGGCAGTATCTACTTTGAAACAATTGCGCTATGGAAATACATCAATCCGCAAGGATGTAGCCAGTCTGATTAATGTCAATTTAAAGGTCCAGGAAAACAAAGAGGCTGCGTCACAAACTCTAAACCTGATGGTCGATGATGCCACTACGACAGCATCTGTACTAGAAGCAAAGTATTGTTCATAGGAAGTATTGTTATCAATAGGTCCCATTTTCAAATATGAATTGCTAATGGCGACCTATTCCTTTGAATGTCCTGATTGTGGCAATCCTCGAGGTATGGGGGATCAATGTAGATTTTGTGCTAGCCAATCAGTCCCAGTTAGTCTGAGCGATACGCTAGTTTTCAACTTAAAGAGTGATGGTCCAACTGTTGAAGAAGCTTTAGATCGACTCAGAAATACCATTCGAAATGCGTGCGATCATGGGATCAAAGCCATTATTTTGATTCATGGATATGGGGCAAGTGGGCAGGGTGGTCGGATCAAGTGGGCGGTGCATGACGCACTGGAGAATAACCATTTTTCCGATCGCGTAGATGAATACCACTTTGGAGAGCAGACTGCATATGGTAGCGAGGCCTATCACGCGCTTTTGCGAAGAAGGCCGGGACTAAAGGGCTATCTGAAGCACTTTAAAGAGGGCAATGCAGGTATGACGGTATTAATCTTGAGTTCTCGCTCTAGAATTGCTTAGAATGGACTTATTAGGCAATTCACTACATTATCAAGGATTGACATGACTGTTAAAAAATCTCTTCATCCGCAGGAAGAAACTCAAATAAGTTCTGAGCATTTAATTGGCGACTTTAAAGCTTTAATGGCTGATGCTGAGGCCTTGATAAAGGCCACCGCCCATCATGAAGAAGGGCCTCTTAGCGCAATTCGCTCTAAAGCGCTTGATACGCTTGCCAACGCAAAGGAGACCCTTTCTTCAGCAGAGGGTACCTTTGTTGAAAAAGCAAAAATAGCAGCAGAGAGCACTGATGATTTCGTGCATCGTAATCCCTGGGAAGCTGTAGGAGTTGCTGCGGGGCTTGGTTTATTAATTGGCCTTTTTATCGGTCGTCGCTAGGTCATTCATGTCCCAAGAAAATCTTTTATCTTCACTGAAGAACCTGGTTTCTACAGGTGCATCTATTGCTCAAACTCGTCTAGAACTCATTTCGATAGATGTGCAAATTGCACGAAGTAAATTTCTGAGTCTGCTAGTGATGATCATTTTCACCTTGTTCTTTTTATTCTTTGGTTTAGTGATGCTAGCGCTACTTATTGTGATCTATAGCTGGGAAAGTGATCGTATATTGGCACTGAGCTTATTAACTTCTGGATTTTTAGCGGTTGGCTTAGTATTGGCTCTAGTAGTTATGCGCTCTCTCAAGACAATGCCTAAGTTATTTGAAGCAAGTATTGCTGAGCTCGCAAAAGATCGACAGGAGCTTGCTAATAGATGAGTCGCAGCTTAGCCGAGCTAGAAGCTCGTCAAAAAAAATTACAAGCAAGGGCAGCTCTTGAGCGTGCTAGCTTTGCTGAGCATTTTGAGCCTATTGAGAAGCCCTTATCATGGGCAGATAAGGGGATTGATACTTTTCAGTTTTTGAAAAGTAACCCAGTACTTTGGACTGCTGCTTTTGCTACTCTTGCACACTATCGCCCAAAACTAGCTAGTAAGGCCCTGGCGGTTGGCTGGGGTGCAATGAAGTTGTTAAAAAACGTAAAGGCCCTGATATAGGCAGATGAGCATTTCGAATTACGCAATGAGGACTGTTTTGTTGTTTATTCCCTTTTGCGTAAGAGTGTCGCTGCCTTTGAGCCCGCTAATTTCCAGTAAGGTAAGGACCCCAGCAACTTCAAAACCCGCTTTCTTGAGAAGCTGACTGGCAGCAATGATGGTTCCGCCGGTAGCTAGTACATCATCTACTATTAATACACTTGCACCCTGCGGCAGAGTGGATTGCTGAAGTTCCAATGAGTCTGAGCCGTATTCCAAGCCGTAGGACTCTCGATGACTCGCTAAAGGAAGCTTATTGGGTTTCCTGGCAAGTGCAAACCCGGTATTAGTGTGATGCGCTAACGCGGCTCCAAAGATAAACCCGCGCGACTCAATGCCTAGAATATGTGTATATTCAAAGTTCTTAGAGAGACTCTCGAGTTGAGAAATCGCCTCCTTAAAGGCTTCTGGATTCGCTAAAAGAGGGGAGATGTCTCTGAAGAGAATTCCAGGCTTAGGAAAGTTGGGCACCCCGGGTAGATAATCTAATAAATTCATAAAATTGAGAGACATGAAATCACAATTGCTCATTATTACCGCATTAGAGTCTGAACTCAATAAGGCTAACTTGCCTGCCGGAGTCAATCTTGTGTACTCCGGAATAGGAAAGATTAATGCCGCTATGACGAGCTTTCAAGCAATACATGAGTTTCAGCCTAAAAGAGTCATTAATTACGGCACGGCTGGCAAAATCAATTCTGATTTACATGGCTTGCTAGAGATTGGAAAAGTAATCCAGCGTGATATGTTGGCAGAACCATTGGCGCCGAGAGGTCAAACCCCATTTTGCCAAAAACCTAGGGAATATCTCTCTCTTGGTGGCGCACATATTTGTGGATCTGGTGATAGCTTTGTGACTGCAAGTGATCCATGGCTAGTTGATCAAGGTATTGATGTAGTTGATATGGAGCTCTTTCCAATAGCAGCTACTGCATACCATTTTAATATCCCTTGGCAATCCTTTAAATATATAACCGATGGTGCTGATGAGAATGCTGGGAATGAATGGCATCAAAAAATTAACCATGGGGAAGAGTTATTCTTAGGTCGTTTAAAAGAGTTACTGTAATTACCCAACTCATTTTTACTCAATTTTTATTTATATGAATCCGCGCTTTCCTTGGCTTGATCATTATCTTGATGGTGTTCCCCATCAAATTGAAGTTGCTGAGCACACCTCCTTACTTGAATTTATCGAGACAGCATTTGGGCAATACCCTGATCGTATTGCCATGGAGTCTATGGGTACGACGTTGTCTTACAGACAGCTTGATGTTCTATCCAAGGAATTTGGTGCTTATCTTCAGACTCTTAGTCTTGAACCTGGTGCACGGGTAGCCATTATGTTTCCCAATGTGCCGCAATATCTAATTACCATGTTGGGCACTCTAAGGGCTGGTTACACCATAGTGAATGTAAATCCACTGTACACACCTCGTGAACTAGAGCATCAGTTACGCGATAGTGGCGCTCAGGTTTTGGCTATTTTGGAGAACTTTGCACATGTTTATCAATCGATTGCTAATCCATCATTAGTTAAGCAAGTGATTGTTAGCAGCCTTGGCGAGAGTTTGGGGCCCAAAGGGGTTTTGGTTAATTTAATTGCACGACATATAAAGAAAATCGTGCCTGCTTGGAATTTTCCTTGCGTGAAGTTTAATCAAGCACTCAAGATTGGCAGGGGTCATGGCTACAGAAGGCCTGATTTAGGCTTAGATGACATTGCCTTTTTGCAATACACCGGCGGTACAACTGGCGTATCGAAAGGCGCCATACTTTTGCATCGTAATATTTTGGCCAATATCATGCAGATTGAGGCGTGGCTAGAGCCAGCATTACTGTCCCGACAAGAGCAGCAGCTTGTTTTTTTATGTGCACTACCCATGACGCATATTTTTGCATTAACTGCCTGCGCTCTTCTAGGGATGCGCAAGGGCGGCAAGCTATTACTAGTTGTTAATCCAAGAGATATTGGTGGATTGATTCAGTATTTAGCCAAGCACCCCGATATCAATATATTTCCAGGTGTAAATACCCTTTTTCATGCATTAATTCATCGCCCAGAATTTTTAAAGGTAAAGCTGCCTCACTTACTGGTGACTATTGGGGGCGGTATGGCAGTGCAAAAGAAAACTGCTGAACTCTGGAAAAAAATCACTGGGGTATCGATTGCTCAAGGTTATGGCCTTTCTGAAACTTCCCCAGTAGTTTGTGTGAATACGCCTTTTGTTTCTGAATTTACTGGATCGATCGGCATGCCAATACCAAGTACTGATGTGTTAATTCTCGATGAAGATGGTTTGGAAGTTCCATTTGGGACGCCTGGAGAGATCTGCATTAAAGGCCCTCAAGTAATGAAGGGTTACTGGAATAGGCCTGAAGAAACCCAAGAATGTATGACATCTGATGGGTACTTTAAATCTGGTGATATCGGTGTTATGAGTTCGGATGGTTTTGTATATATTGTCGATCGCAAGAAAGACATGATTGTGGTTGCTGGCTTTAAAGTTTTTCCGAATGAAATTGAAGAGATTATTTGTCAAATGCCAGGGGTTAGTGAGTGCGCAGTTGTTGGTTCACCACATCGTAAGCTCGGTGAAATAGTAAAGGCATTTATTGTTAAAAGTGATCCTAATTTGAGCGAGGCTCAAGTGATCGCATATTGCAAAGAGCAAATGACTAGCTACAAGCGCCCCAGGAAAATCATATTTATTGATGAAATGCCAAAATCAATTGTTGGAAAAATATTGCGGCGGCACTTGCGCGATCAATAATTTTTTTTAAAGACCGCCACCAAAACGATATTGCCAAGACAGGGCAATTAAGTCGTAACCATTATTGGTTCTAGAGTAAGCGCCGGTACTAGCTGAAAGACGAATGGAGTTATGTCTATTGACGGGGTAGGAGAGGGTGCTACCAAAACGCCAGTTTTCTTGACTCTGGTTTATGGGCATACCATTTAAATAAGATTGACCACCGGTAAAGTAGGTGGCATCTACAGAAAGCCATGCGGTATTCTGAAAGTAATAAATTGCATGAGTTTGAGTTGAATAGACCGGATTTTGAGAGAGGGAGTTGCCCCCCATAAAATCAGTATTGCTTGTATAGAAAATTCCAGCGCCAGCAAGTTCGAAGCGCCAGGGGCCAAAAGCTTTTGAGGCACCAATGCCTGGTTGGATAAACCAACGATTTGCTCCGACATTGATGATCTGGCTATCGCTATATTTGCCCCAGGGCACAGAGGCAGTGAGGCTAACACCCATAATGAGGTCTTGTTGGTAATTCTTAAATTGATCCAAGCTTAAGGCAGGAGCGCCATACAGATTGACTGCAGCTTTAATTAAGGGATCAGATAAGCCCTCACTGCTTGCGTTTACTGTGCGACCACCAAGACTGCTTGATCCTGTTAGCTGGCTATAAGGTAGAACAAGTGTGATCTTTCCCGATTGACCACCTGCATCGAATATATGGGTTAGGCTTACTGCTTCACTTCGAAGGGTATATGTGCCACTCTTAGCTTGAGCTACACCAACACTGAGAAAGTTAATTCCTACTGGGGCATTTGAGTAAGTCCGAGCCTCAATTTCTTGCGCGTTTGTTACGGTGGTATTGATCAGTAGAAATATACATGCTGTCCAAGCTAATGCTGAACATAGCTCAAGAAACGAAATTTGCTTCCAATGATTCACTGATCGATTGCTCGAAAAATTACGTCTTCTTGCCAAAAAGAATCTCAATAGTTGCTGAGCTACCAACAGCAGATCTAAAACCCATAAATAATAAATAAGGCCACACGATGAGCCAATAGACAATGGACATGGCAAAGACCCGCATGGGATCTGACATGCCAAAATTAGCCATGGAGGAGAGAAACTCTTTGCCATGTATTAGGCCATTTACTCCAGCTTCGATATAGTTCAAGGCTAAAACTACAAGTAAATAGAAGATAGATTCAAGTATGAGCGAATTTAAAATTCCATTAGTTTTGGTAAGCTTTAAGGGGTAAGCTGCCTGCGCAATTAACATAAATTTGGCGCATAACGCCGCCTTAATGAAGGCAAAACCAAAAAGAGATAAGGTAAGTGTTTTTTGGTTTATTACAGCAACTAAAAATGCGAGAGCGCAAAACCAGATGGCAAAGTAAATAGTAAGGAGAAAAGCTTTAATGGCCTCTTCCTTGGCCTTCTCTTTAAAGCTAGATTCTGGTATTTTGGAAGAGGCGCTGGTATTCATCAGACTATTTCCAGAGAACCTTGCCTGAAGATGTATCATAAATTGCGCCAACAATTTTTAACTTACCCTGAGATTCAAGGTCACGTAATATTGGGCTTGATTCTCTAATCTTTTTAATTGAAACGTCTACATTGAGTTCGGTCACATCGTTAACAAACTGAGTATTCTTGCTATTACGCGCTCCAGGAACTTTGGATTGCTTTATCGCAGGTTTTATTTTGTCAAGTAATTGGGTGAGATTTCCCATCTCAATCCCATCACAAGCTCCTTTGACTGCGCCGCAATCAGTATGACCAAGAACGACAATTAAGGGTGTTCCGATAGCTTTGGATCCATACTCTAGGCCCCCAACGATGTCGTCATTGATAACATTGCCTGCAACTCGATTTACAAAAATATCACCTTTGCTTAAATCAAATACGATTTCCGGACCACTTCTAGAATCCATGCAGGCAACAATACTAGCTGCGGGAAATTGCCCTAGTGCTGTTTGTTTAATCATTCCTTTTTCGTCACGCTCTAGCGTCTTACCACTCAAAAATCGCGCATTGCCAGCTTTAAGTATGTCTAGCGCCTGATTCGGAGTTAACTCAGCCAGGATCGACTGATTCATTATGATGCCGGGCTGGTGTGTCGAAGAATTATTTTTTGCTGAATTGGGATCTGCAGCTAGGGTAGGTAAGGCAAGCAATAAAAATATAGCGCCATAAATCAATTGATATAGAGTTTTCAAAATGACATTTCTAGAATAGGGTGAATAAAAATTACTTGAGAGCTAAATAAATGATGTTTATTTAGCAATTACTACAAGTACTGCTGACTTCAACAGGAGCGGGCTCTTGAGTGTAGCGAGCAATAAAGGCGTGCTTAGTTTTGAGTGGTGATTTAATCCAAACAAAGTGACCTGATCCTGGGGCAACATCAATTGGCTCTCCCTTGAGATTCCACATCTCATCCAAAACAACATCTTGATTCCCTTCGGGCTCTATGATTTCAAGCTTATCACCGACTGAAAAGCGATTTTTTACATCAATTTTGACTCGCCCGGCAGCTTCATCTATTTCAAGTGTTTCGCCAACATATAAACTTCTGCCTGATAAAGAATGTCCCCGCATATACAGTTGATATTCTTTGTCGTGATGACGTTCATAAAAACCATCGGTATAACCGCGATTAGCAAGACCTTCTAGATTGCCAATCAGCGACATATTCATAGGTCGTCCAGCAATAGCATCATCAATCGCGGTGCGATAGGATTGACAAGTTCGGGCAACATAATATGGCGACTTTGTGCGGCCTTCTATCTTAAAAGAGTCCACGCCCATTTTGGTTAAGCGCTCAATATGTTCAATAGCCCGAAGATCTTTTGAGTTCATGATGTAAGTCCCATGCTCATCTTCTTCCATGGGCATAAGATCATCTGGTCTTCTGGCTTCTTGGAGAAGAACGACATCGCCACTCATATTTTGTTGACCTGGCTTTACTTTGTAGTCCCAACGACAGGCATTGGTGCATGCACCTTGGTTAGAGTCCCTATGTGACATATAGCCCGAAAGGAGGCAGCGCCCAGAATAGGCAATACACAATGCGCCATGGACAAATACTTCTAATTCCATTTCAGGACAGTCTTGTCGAACCTCTTCAATCTCATCAAAGGAAAGTTCTCGAGACAAAATCACTCGACTAATGCCCACTGAACGCCAAAACTTAGCTGATGCACCATTCACTGTGTTGGCTTGTACTGATAAGTGGATTGGCATATCTGGCCAAGCTTCTCTTGCCATCATAATCAGGCCTGGGTCTGACATGATGATTGCGTCTGGCTTTAATGCAATCACGGGATCCATATCTTTAATATAGGTACGTGTTTTACCGCCATGGGGAAGTAAATTAGATACCAAAAAGAATTTCTTGCCCAAACTGTGGGCGGTATCAATACCTTCTTTTAAGGTTTCCATTTTTCCAAAATCATTGTTACGCACGCGCAATGAGTATCGGGGTTGTCCGGCATAAATAGCGTCTGCGCCAAAATCAAAGGCAGTGCGCAGCATACTGAGGCTACCCGCGGGGGCTAGGAGTTCTGGAATTTTAGTCATGGGACTATTTTAGTGCTCATTAATTGACTTATGTTGGGATCCTGAAAAAGCAAAAAGGGCTGCCAAATGGCAACCCTTTGAACTTATCTGGCTCCTCGACCTGGGCTCGAACCAGGGACCTACGGATTAACAGTCCGGCGCTCTACCGACTGAGCTATCGAGGAATAAGCCGATATTATAGCAAGATGAAATCACTTACCCCAACTTCTATACTGATCCCTAAAGTCTTGACCATTGCTGGTTCAGATAGTGGCGGTGGCGCCGGCTTGCAGGCAGACCTCAAGGTTATTGGCGCTTTAGGTGGCTACGGTATGTCTGTTGTGACAGCCATTACTGCGCAAAATACCTTGGGAGTTAGCCGCATTCAGGATATTGATTTAGATGTGGTGGAGGCTCAAATTGATGCTGTGCTCCTAGATATTGGCGCTGATATTGTCAAAATTGGCATGTTAGCGAGCCCTGAGATTGTTCGTACTGTCGCAAAAGCATTGCGCCGTCATGGTGTAAAGCGGATTGTTCTTGACCCAGTGTTGCGCGCTACCTCTGGTGCTAGCTTAGGTGGTGACGATACCGCTCAAGCGATGATTACCGAATTATTTCCCATGGCAAGTTTAATCACCCCTAATTTAGAGGAGACCTCTTTACTGTTGGGTCGTGAAATTGCGGGGCCAAACGATTTTAAACTCGCTGCAGAAGAGCTTTTGGATATGGGGCCTCAAGCGGTTCTCATTAAAGGCGGCCATTTAGATTCATCACACACCCAGCTGACCGATTTCTTAATGTGGCTCACAAATGAAGATGGTCTAGAAGTAGTTCAAGCCAAAGAATTTAAACACTATCGAGTCAAAACTGCTAATACCCATGGTACTGGATGCTCATTAGCTTCAGCGATTGCGACTTATTTAGCTGATGGCCACGATTTACCCCATTCTGTCGCTAAGGCAATTTCGTATGTTGAAGCGGGATTAGAGGCAGGGCGTTTCTTAAGTATCGGTGAGGGTCCGGGGCCGTTGTGGCATATGCATGATTTTTATAAAACGGCATTGCCTGATGAAGAGGGTAAATACTAAGTTAAGTTTTCATGAGCTCTTGAAGATGCTTCACTGCTAGCTTGGGATCATTTGCAGCAATAATTGCTCTCACAATACCAACAGAGCCTACGCCACTTTGTGAAACTGCATGAATACTTTCTGCGTCGATGCCACCAATAGCTACTAGTGGATAGTGACTCATTAATTGAGCATACTTATACAATCGGCCCAATCCTTGCGGTGCTGTTGGCATCACCTTCAGATTTGTTGGAAAGACTGCACCCATAGCAATGTAGCTTGGGCACAAGCGATCTGCATGAACCATTTCAGCATAGCCATGTGTGCTGATACCTAAGCGTAGCCCTGCCGCTCTAATAGCATCAAAATCAGCCGTCTCTAAATCTTCCTGCCCCAAGTGCACACCATAGGCGCCAGCCTCAATGGCCTCACTCCAGTAGTCATTGATAAATAGCAAAGTTCTGCTACCTTGAACTGCAGAAACCGATTCGGCAATTTGTGTCTTAATGAGCTTGCGATTATCTGACTTGAAGCGCAGCTGTACTGTTGGAACTTGGGCATCAACCATGCGCTTTACCCAATCTGCATCAGGCATAACAGCGTAAAGACCTAGACGTTTGGGGCACTCAGCAAATGCATTGGGATTCATATTACGAGTCCAAGGCAGTAAATCAAAATGCTCTGGTCGTGATGGCCATTTAAATGGATTGAAGCTGCCATCTTGATGGACCATTCTCGACCAAGCTTTACCTAAAACCTGAGCATCGCATTCGACAAATCCCATCTTAATTGCAGCAACTGTGCCAGCGAGTTCATAGTGGTCTGAGGCGTGTTCATTATCAATTGTTGGTGGTGGCGAGCTTAAGCTAAAACTAGGAATTGGTAGGCATAAATCATCTTTACTGTGTGCAGCAATGATTTGATCAGCAAGATCGCGTATTAAGCTCATGAATATTGAAATTAACTTTGGTGCCAGAAGGGCGTGCCAACCAAGGGCGTACTTGCTTGTGCTGACTCCTGTGCTTGCATCGCACCAGAGAGAAAAGCGGTGCGTCCAGCTTGAACTGACATTGCAAATGCTTTAGCCATAGCAACCGGATCATCTGCCAAGGCAACCGCTGTATTGAGTAGTACGCCATCAAAACCCCATTCCATCACTGTGCAAGCATGTGAGGGTAAGCCTAAGCCTGCATCTACTAAAAGCGGCACATTGAGGCGATCGCGTAATAACTGCATGGCATAAGGATTAAGCGGTCCTTTGCCAGTGCCAATCGGAGCAGCCCAAGGCATCACAGCTTGACAGCCAACATCAACTAAGCGCTGGCACAAAATCAAATCTTCTGTGCAATAAGGCAAAACCTTAAAACCTTCTTTAATCAACGTCTCTGCAGTAGCAACCAAACGTAATGTATCTGGCTGCAAGGTGTAATCATCACCGATCAATTCTAGCTTAATCCAGTTGGTTTCAAAAACCTCTCTGGCCATCTGTGCAGTAGTAATTGCTTCTTGGGGGCTATGACAACCTGCAGTATTGGGTAAAACAGGAACAGCCATTTTTTTAAGTAAATCCCAAAATCCAGAGTGCGCTTCAGCAGTTGAGCTACCTTGCCGTCGCAAGCTAACTGTAATCATCCCTGGATTGGATTGCAAAACAGCATTTTCTAAAACCTGTGGCGATGGGTAGCGAGAGGTGCCCAGTAATAAGCGACTCGCAAAAGACTCGCCATATAAAATAAATGGGTCCGCAGTACTCATGGAATAGGGAAGTGGAGCAGTCATTGATGGGGTAAATAGTTGAGATGTTTGTAATTCTTGAATGAAAAATCAGCCGCCCGTGACGGGTGTAATCACTTCCACGCGGTCACCCTCATGCAATAAATGATCTGCATGCTTTGCTTTGGGAACAAATTGCAAATTCACGGCGACCGCATAAGGAGGTTTTGCCTCTATCAATCCCAGTACATCCATGATCGTTCCATTAACCGGAATCTGATGCTCGATTTGATTCACTATGACATGCATGCGCTCTCCTCGCTGCAGGATGAGATGAACTCAACTGTCAGTCCAAGTTCTTTTGAGGTCGCGCTACTAGCGGAGCTAAGTAACTCTAAAGCACAATCTAAGATTGCTGGTGAGATCATAAAACCATGACGATAAAGACCGTTGATCATCATTAAGTTTGGCTTATTAGCGTTTTGGTCGATCACAATTTCCGGTAAATTATCTTTAAGAGTAGGGCGACATTGCGTTGCCATTTCTAAAATGCGTGCTTCAGCAAAACCACTGTGAACACTGTATACCGCGCTAAGCAATTCCATAGCGGAGCGTACGCTCATTTCAGATAAATCTTCCGACTCAATCTCAGTAGCACCTACAACATAAATATCACCCTCTTTTGGTGCAATATAGATCGGGTAGCGTGGATGTATCAATCGAGTAGGGCGACCTAGTTTTACTTCGGGAGCGTGCAAGCGAATAACTTCACCACGGACGCCGCGTAGATGCTTGGTTGATTTCCACGCATCCTTAGAGCCCAAACCTCGGCAATCAATTACCCAATCGAATTCTTGCGCATTAGCGCGCAATTGCTCTGGCTCCACTGCTTTATTCCAGTGACATGGAACTTTCATGAGATGAAGTTCAACGAGCAAAGCTTCAAGCAGCTGTCGATTATCGAGCTGACCTTCATTGGGTAAATATAGGGCTTGTCCAAAACGTTCGGAAACACTAGGCTCTAATTTCGCTAGTGCTTTACCGTCTAAACGCTGAGCGGCTGCTAGTGCATTATTACGTTGACAGTTGCGATCTAAGTGAGATGCAAAACGCTCCGCATCGCTTGCATCTTGACGGTGCCACAAGATTAATGTGCCAGCTTGCTGAAAAAATACGGGCTTAGCCAATTCATCAATCAATTGTTGCCAGCGTGGTAGGCTATAAATCCCCATGCTCACCACGTTATCTTCAGTGATAACGGATTCTGCAAGGGGGGCAAGCATGGAGGCTGCTATACGTGCTGCAGAACCTGTAGCTTGCGCATCCCCTTTTTCAAATAGCTCAACCTGCGCTCCACGCTTTGCAAGGGCGACCGCAAGCAGCCGACCCATGAGGCCAGCGCCAACGATGGCGTACTTGCAGTTGGCAAAAGCGCTAAGCATGTCTGAGAGTAAAGACAGTTTTACTGATAGATTTCGCTACCACGCTTGCGGAACTCAGCTGACATTTCTTCCATGCCTTTGACAGCCTCCTCTGCAGCAATCGGAATAACTTTTGCCACCTTGGGATTGCCATCAGCATCAAGGGTTGCAGCATAGTCACGCACTTCTTGTGTGATTTTCATGGAGCAGAACTTAGGACCACACATAGAGCAGAAGTGAGCAATTTTTGCACCTTCAGCAGGCAATGTAGCATCGTGATACTCGCGCGCACGCTCGGGATCCAAACCGAGATTGAACTGATCTTCCCAGCGAAATTCAAAGCGGGCCTTGGAAAGGGCGTTGTCACGTACTTGTGCACCAGGTAAACCTTTTGCTAAGTCAGCGCCATGGGCAGCAATCTTATAAGTGATGATGCCTTCGCGAACATCTTCCTTGTCAGGCAAACCTAAATGCTCTTTTGGTGTGACATAGCACAGCATGGCAGTACCGTACCAACCAATTTGCGCTGCACCAATACCGCTAGTAATGTGGTCGTAACCAGGGGCAATATCTGTAATCAATGGTCCGAGAGTGTAGAAGGGTGCTTCTAGGCAATGCTTTAATTCTTCAGTCATATTTTCTTCAATACGCTGCATAGGCACGTGACCAGGACCTTCAATCATTACCTGAACATCATGCTTCCAAGCTTTGGCAGTGAGCTCACCTAAAGTGTGTAACTCACCAAACTGAGCCGCATCATTAGAGTCTGCAATACAACCAGGGCGTAAGCCATCGCCTAAGCTAAATGACACGTCATAAGCTTTCATGATTTCGCAAATCTCATCAAACTTCGTATATAAGAAGTTTTCTTTATGGTGGGCTAAACACCACTTCGCCATAATCGAGCCACCACGGGAAACGATGCCGGTGATGCGATCAGCTGTTAGTGGCACGTAGCGCAATAACACGCCAGCATGAATAGTGAAATAATCGACGCCTTGCTCAGCCTGTTCAATTAATGTATCGCGGAACATTTCCCAAGTAAGATCTTCAGCAATACCGCCGGTTTTATCTAGTGCTTGATAAATAGGTACTGTGCCAATTGGAACTGGTGAGTTGCGAATAATCCATTCACGGGTTTCATGAATATGTTTGCCAGTAGACAGATCCATAATCGTATCTGCACCCCAACGAATAGACCAAACCATTTTCTCTACTTCTTCATTAATAGAAGAGGTCACAGCCGAGTTACCCAGGTTGCCATTGATCTTGACGCGGAAATTGCGACCAATAATCATTGGCTCTAATTCAGGGTGATTAATATTGGCTGGAATAATGGCGCGACCTGCAGCAATTTCAGAGCGCACAAATTCACCGGTCACAATGTCTGGCAGATTAGCGCCATAGCTCTTGCCAGGATGCTGTTTGAGTAACTGCTTGTATGCAGGATCTTTGCGAAGTTGCTCAAGGCCCATGGATTCCCGTAACGCAACATATTCCATCTCAGGCGTTACGATCCCTTTGCGAGCGTAGTACATTTGACTAACGTTATGGCCGGCCTTCGCAACACGCGGGGCAGTGATATGGGCAAAGCGCAGACTTTGTGTAGCCTCATCTTGAGACCTAGCAACACCGTACTCAGAACTGGGTCCTGATAACTGCTCGGTATCGTTACGTTCTTCAATCCACGTCTTACGTAAATGTGGCAAGCCTTTTTCTAGATTGATGACGATATCGGGGTCGCTATAAGGGCCGGAGGTATCGTAAACCGGCACAGGCGGGTTAGCGACCAACTCCTCACCAACCTGAGTTGGTAATTGTTCAATCATGCGAATCGGCGCTTTGATATCCGGCCTGGAGCCTTCGAGATACGTTTTAGTAGATGCTGGATAAGCAAACTTTTGTCCAAAGTCACGCTCTAAGCTTTTTAGACTTGGAATTTCTGGTTTTGTTTTGATATTTGTACTCATGTCCATCTCCTCACTTAATTTAGATGGACGAAACCGGGTGTCGGTCTGATGGAAAACTCCCCACGCCAGCATTACCTGGATCGGGTTATAGGGTCTTTCTCAGCTCCCCCCAGTAAGTAATACTGAGAGGGCACCCCTGTTTCATCCTTGATGATGATTTAACCACGAAATGACAAATTGATGTGTGATTCAAATCAAGACCATGATTAACAACCTTTTTTACGATGCTTTGGTATTTCGTAAGATGAAATCTGCCGTAACAAATGCTGCATCACTCGTAAATTCATCCGCCAAAATACGGGCTGCAGCCTCTGAAAGCGACATTTGTATAAAAACGCTTACCTCTCCATCATGATTGGTAGGGACAAAGTTTTCTGCTAGTTCTAAATCATATATGTAGAGCTGCTCATCATGAAAACCCCGATTAGGAATGGGGCGGCGCATATGAATTCGTCCAGTTGGCCTTATCTGCTCAGAAATCTGCTCTGGAACCCCCGCTTCCTCCCAAAGCTCTCTGCGAGCATTGACCCATGGTGTTTCATCTGCGCCAATGCCTCCGGCAGCAAGATTATCTAAGCGTCCTGGGTCAGTAGGCTTTGTTTCGCTGCGGCGCCCCAGCCACAGATTGCCTGATTTGGTGAAGCCATTAATATGGCTGGCCATGCTCTGAAAGCCAAAAGTTCGAAAAGCCGAGCGCTCTAAACGGAAATATTCATGTCCATCATCGCCAACCCACGCAAACTCCTCATTTCTCCAGCCCGGAATAAATCCACCTTGACGCATTCTGTCAGCTAGGCTTGTCAGGCTTTGAGAAAGGTTGCTTGGTATTGCCTTTTGAAGGATGAGGCGATCTGGACCTAATTTAATGAGTGGAATGGGGCTTTTTTCTAAGGTCTCATGTAAGAAGGGGATAAAGTCGGGGTTTAAGTGACCGATAGGCGCAGCATCTTTTGTTGCGCTACCGAAATAAATCGGCATGAAATCATGGGGGGCTGGCCTTGCCGTATTTTGAAGCATCTCCTCAAGTGCCGCTAGAGTGCTAGTAGTGATCTTATGCATGCCCTAAGTGTAAGAGAATTAATCAAAATCGACTTAATGTAGTTAAAAAATAGAATTAAAAATCAACAAGTCAAAGCATTTGTCAATAGATCTTTTTTTAAATATGAGCCATAAAGAAATGCTTATATTTTAAGCAGGCCAGATCACTCTATACAAATCTATGACTTACGAAAACTTTTCAGTATTTATCCACACAAGCTGTGGATAAGTTTTTTCTTTTTAAATGGTCCCGCCGACAGGAATCGAACCTGTATCCCACGCTTAGGAGGCATGTGCACTATCCATTGTGCTACGGCGAGTTAAAGAACTAAAGTGAATGCATTATCCACCGATCAATTATTTACCAACCACATAGCGCCCATACTGAAGTGGTGATAGCAACCATCATGTCGGGTGCAAAGTAGGCGGTAAAAATCAAAGTCAAAATCAATGACCCGAGTAAATAGAGTGGGGCTTGGAAATAAAATGGCTTCAATTTCATGTTGCGACAGCTCGATGAATTGCACGCTCTTTAACGGGCAGGTTTACTAAAAAAGCAAAAATACCTAAAGCGATTGCTATATTCCAAACAATCAGATATGAGCCTGTACGATCAAATAAGTAACCGCCCAGATAGGCTCCACAAAAACTGCCTAATTGATGGGAGAAGAACACTAGACCTGAAAGCATCGACAGGTATTTAACTCCAAATATTTGCGCCACAATCGCATTGGTTAATGGAATAGTTGATAGCCATAAAAAGCCCATAACAGCAGCAAATATATAAGTGCTCGTAGGGCTCAAAGGTAGCCAGATAAAGGCCATAATAGCTATCGATCGAAGAATGTAGATGCCCGAAAGAAGATAACGCTTCGGAAATCGTTGCCCAAAAATACCGGCACTATAAGTTCCAAAGATATTAAATAAACCAATTAAGGCTAAAGCTGTAGTCGCTACTGCTGGCGCACCTACATCCAGATATATCTTAGACATATCTTTTAAATAGGGGGCTAA
>JBFZCO010000074.1:0-9433 GCA_041307885.1 Burkholderiales bacterium
GCCTTGAGAATATCGCTCAAAACACCTGGTGCAATTTTGCAACCACAACCACCACCATGAGAAAGAGAAGTGAGACGACCGTTATAAGACATAAATGTTCAATAAAATAAGATGAGTTGCAGTATTCAAGAGACTATACAAGAAATGGGAATAACTTACTCGATTAAAAAAATACCAACCCGTAGGTTGGCATTTTAATTTCTGGCGAGCCAAAGGATTAGAAGAACTCCTTTGGCTAAGGTGTTACTGATAACTCAATTCGCGTGCCTTACCCCAAAATACACGATACGAGTAAAAGGTGTAAAGCAGGATAGTAGGCAACACAACAATTGCACCCCAAAAAATCACTTGCAAAGATTCAGTTGCAGCTGCAGCCTGCCACAAGGTCATTTTTCCTACAATGACATATGGAAAAATACTGTACGCAATTCCAAAAAAGGCTAGCCAAAAAATTGCCACTACCGATACAAATGGAATCCACTCTTTTGTGCTGGCGCCACTTTGTAATGCGCTAATCGATCGCAGTACCAATAAAAACAATGCTGCAGTCAGTAATGGAATTGGCGATAGCCACAATATATTTGGCAAGACAAACCATTTATTCATAATTTCTGGACTGAAGTAAGGCGTTGCAATTGATACTAGCCCAACACCGCCAGCCGTAAGCCACAAACTAACCTTGGCCCATCCCATTGCCTGCTTTTGCAACTCACCCTCTGTCTTTAGAATTAGCCAAGTAGAACCCAGTAAGGCGTAACCAGCAGGCAAGCAAATACCAACCAAGAAAGAGAAGACCCAGCCCAAGAAGCCGGATTCAAAGCCAACAATCAATCGGCCGATCATGACTCCTTGAGAAACCGATGCAATTAAACTGCCTAAATAAAATAGATAGTTCCACAGAGGCTTTTGGCTAATATCTACTTTCACCCTAAAATCAAAAGAAACGCCGCGTAAAATCAATCCAATCAACATGGCAGTCACTGGCAGATAGAGCTCGGTGAGCACGAGTCCGTGTGCTAAAGGAAATGCCACCAATAGCAGGCCTACCCCCAATACAATCCACGTCTCATTGGCATCCCAAAAAGGACCAATTGAAGCAATCATCATGTCTTTGTTGTGATCTGCTGTGCGGTTGAGCAATAAACCAACCCCTAAATCGTAGCCATCCAACACAACATAAGACAAAACGGCAATGCCCATGGCCACAAAGAAAAACAGCGGAAGCCACGTTGCTGAAGAAGTAAGATCTGTCGGCATTATTAAGCTCCCAATGAGTTTGCGGTGTTAGTCGATGAAGGGACTATGCTAGGTTTAGAAATAGATTTATCGTCAACTTTACGTGTCAAATAAAACACCACCCAGATATAAGCAAACAGTAAGCCCACATAAACTGCGAGATATGCCAACAAACTACTGAGTACCATGCCCGTTGGTAATTTTGTGACTGCTTCTGCCGTGGTCAGAACTCCTGTTACCAAATAGGGTTGACGTCCAATTTCTGTCACATACCAGCCGGCAAGAACTGCAATCCATCCTGAGAATGTCATGAGCACAAGGCCTTTTGCCATCCAGCGGGGCAACTCACGGTCGCCGCGAAGTTTCCAGCGACCAAGCCAAGAAGCGAGCAACATGAGCAAGCCAATACCCACCATGATTCGAAATGCAAAAAATACAGGTGCTACTGGCGGAATCTTATCGCCGAAGTCTTTTAAGCCTTTGACCTCCCCATCCCAATCGTGCGTTAGATAGAAAGAAGCTAATTTAGGGATGCTGACTTCATACAGATTTGATTGCGTTTTCGAATCAGGTATACCAATAAGAACTGCAGGGACGCCCTTGCCGCCCTCCCAGATACCTTCCATAGCTGCCAACTTGGCTGGTTGATGCTCTAAGGTATTAAGACCATGAAGGTCACCCAACACAATTTGTACTGGCGTCAAAATCATGGCTGAGGTCAATGCTAGCTTTAACACAGCACGATTTGCATTCACTCGACAACCACGCAAGTAACGATAAGCCGATAAACCAGCTAAGAGGAATGAGACCGTCAAGAAAGAGGCGATCATCATGTGTAATAGTCTATAAGGCATGGATGGATTAAAAATAATCGCAATCCAGTCGTCAGCAAATGCACGACCGTCAACCATGCTGAAACCTTGTGGGGTGTGCATCCATGAATTCAAAGCAATAATCCAAAATGCCGACAAGGTGGTGCCAAAGGCCACTAAAAAAATCGACATGGTGTGAACACGTTGCGATACGCGCTTAGCACCAAATAGCATCACACCTAAAAAAGTTGCTTCAAGGAAGAAAGCAGTTAATACCTCGTATGCCAATAATGGGCCGGCAATATTACCGACAACTTCCATATAGCCAGGCCAATTAGTGCCGAACTGAAAACTCATGGTGATTCCGCTGACCACTCCCAGAGCAAAAGTAAGGGCAAATATTTTCACCCAAAACTGATATGCATCTTGCCATGATGAATCGCCAGTTTTGTTGTGCTGTATTTTGAAATAGAGCAGGAACCAACCCAATGCAATTGATATGGTTGGAAATAGAATATGAAACGAAATATTGGCACCGAATTGAATTCGGCTGAGTAGGAGGGTATCGATCATGAACGTCCCTTAAGTTAAGACAGCATTTAGTGGTTGCAAATAAATTGATGCATTCCCAAGTTTATGCTTTTATCTCAAATATATTTTCAGCAATTGCTTCGAAGCAGGGAAAACATTTTCAATTTTTATATTATATCACTCAATATATTTCAAATGACAGATTTATGTTGCCAGGTAAATACCAAAAATATATGGGAGAAAAGCAACCCAGGCTTAAATTAACCTCGATAGATATACTAAAAAAGGACGCAAACCAAAAAATCTCAAGATTTTGAGAATTTTATTTCGATACGCTCCAAATTTTTTTAGGGCTTTCTGGTTTTTTGCAATTAAATCTAAACACTGGGAATTATTGTTCTTATCAATATTTTTCAAAAGTTCAATCAATGTATATGATTGAAGCTCTTCAGGGGTAAGCAAGTTTCTATTTGTTTTGATAAAAATTAACTCATAAGGCGTCAATGTTCTTTCAAAAAACTTACTTTTGAAAAGGTAATCACCATTTTTGGAAGAGAAATTGATATCAGAATAGACAGAATTGCGATAATCAATATCTCCAGATAGAGGAAGGATCGAAGATATGTTCCAACCTTTTTTGATAATTTCTCTAGAAAGTCTAATTTCATATCGCAGTATTACATCTCTTTTTGTCATCTTTTCGTCTATTTCATAAAATCCAATAGCCAATAAATAATCTAAAGCCTCAGCACTTAGTGCGTATGACGATGTTTGAATATGAGTGTAAGGAGCATCGTATGAATAATAATCACTAAAGCTCTTGGTAAAACCCGATTCAAGTGGGAGAAAATTTATGCATGATCCAACCAGATGTGTATCCGCATTAAGTTTTTCTACAAATGGTTGTGTCCAATCTTTGGATACGTAATTAGGTAAAAAAGGTCCTCGCACCGATGAATTTATGAAGATATAAAAATCGTACGGCTTAGGTAAACAAGATTTTGTAAAGTAAGCATAGCCGCCGTAATCGTTATTTAAATTAGACGTGTATAAATAAAAAATATTATCTTTTTTCGGGAGCTCTACTGTGCACGATCCCGATATAACGATATAGTAGTTAACGCTATCTAAAACGCCAACATTTAAGAAGTAAATTAAATTCTCTTTATAAGTAATATCCTTCTCAAAATAATGATAAATAACTGCGGTTGATTTATTCATTGATATTTCCTAGATCATCCTAAAAATTTTCATTGTCTTTCACTAAGCCTAACAACACATTGCTCTTGCAAAAAAATATATTTTTAACCCCCGATGCTCTGAAAACGTCACTGAATTTTGTAATTTCTAATAGGTCCAAAGATCGGGTATACCTAGTTGACAATAATTCAGCATGGTGAAAAAAAGAGCTTCAAGATTTTTTTAGATCAAATCTTAAACAGTTTTTGAAAAAAATTATTCTTGGGGAGATGGGAGACACTCCGATCTTCACCAATGTGAGAGCACCCACCGTCCTCAAGGTAACACATGACTAATTCTTCTTTTCTAATGGCGCGCGATATATGTCTTTCTTTTTTATAAGAAGAGAACGGGCTAAATTGTCGCCATAATTCAATCGATGCCACATGAGGATTGAATGTAAACCCATGCCATTGTTCATGCATCTCATCTAATCTATAAAAATTTAAGTCATTGTGCGTTTCATAAATTATTTTGGCGGCTTCATTTGATGAAAAAGTAAAGTCAGAAAGACTTCTTAAGCATATTCCCGACATCCATATATTTCTCTTTAACGTGTCAATTATCTTAACTAGATCGATAGATTTTTCGAACAACCAATCATCTTCGCAGTGGAACACATAGGGCGTATCTATATTTTTATACATCAAATCAACAGCCGCATGATGACCTAATTTTTTATCAAGCGACAAAAGCTTTCCATCAGGACAGATGTTTTTAAATACTTCATTTGTCTGCTGATCACCAAAATCATTGACAGCAATCACTTTAGAAAAATGTGTATTCGAAAAAAGACTTTGCAGCGTCTTTTTCAAAAGATCAGGTCTATTTCCAATAGTGAGGCACAGTGTTATATCACTCATAAATAAGGCTTTCTAATTATTTATTGTCTCTTCGACCCCATGCAAGGATTAACAATGACAATATGCACATTTCCCAGACAATAAAAGTATGTCTAAATGCATTACGTCCCAAAACGTTAACAGACAAACCAAATTCAATCATCAGTATTACAAATACAACTCCAACTGATGCAAGCCCGATCCATACCGAAGAATCAGTATTCAATCTTCGCATCTTTACATAAGAAAATATAAATCCAAAATAAAGAGCTAAGGTTGCAAAAATTGCCGGAATTCCATGAACTATTCCAGCTTGCAACAAATCACTTTCAACCTGAGTCCAAACCCCAGAGACTCCAGCAGCAGCTAAGCGGTCTTGCAACTCCATAATTGCTCCCTGATTACCCCAACCCGTCAATGGCTTATCAATTAGCATTAGGATAGCTTGATGCCATTTCTCTAGGCGAATGCTGACTGATCCCTCGGTAACACTTCCTGTTGCAAACCAAATCTGAGCTCCCGCCAATCCATCTTTGATTCGACCGATTACCAACTCGGGAGGGGCGAGGAATGCAGCCAAAATAACCAATCCAAGACCAATTAGAACACCCAGTATTTTTTTGGACCAATGCAATTGTTTTAATGAAATCCAAATCGCCACAATAGTGATCATTAAAATTGAAAGCCACCCTCCTTTTGTACCTGAGAGAAGCGAAGCCCAAACACCAAAAACCACACCTATGATTAAAAGTATTTTTATATATGGTTTTGATTGGGTTGACGACCAATAAAGCAATCCAAATACCGAAAAAGTTGCCATGACAACAGATAAATCACCAAATATTATGATGTTATTCATTGCGCCAAAAGCTCTGCCAACACCCAAATATAAAGATTGATAACTTGCCATCAATCCCGCTAGAAATGCGGCACCCACAGCACCGATCCAAAAAAAAGATGCCGATGGTTTGGCAACCAAAACAGCATTAACAATAATTGGGGCAAGCAACATCGGGACGTATCCTTCGTAATAGGATGCCTTGTAACCATGACTTAGACCCAAACCAACACCAATCAGAACGTAAACAATCAATCCAAACCAAATATAAGAAGCTCCAATAGCAATTGATGGCCTCCAAACCCTATTAAAAAACCCTTTGATGAACCACAAACCATACAAAGTTAACCAAAGCGTCAAGATCGCATAAGCACTAGGCACAACAAGTATTGTCGCCATGATTGCACCTGTTATCCATGGAAACAACTGATGACTTTTGTCATCACTCAAAGAGGTTTGCGACATTTTTTTGGGAAATTTAATTTTTTTTAGCATCATCTGAATACCTAACAATATATCTTGTCCCTCGAAAAAAATAAGTCGCCTTGATAAAAAATTTTACAAACTCACCCATGAACCGCCTTAGCTTCATTTTGAATAAAATTTTCCAGCTAGGTGGAGTTGGAGGTAAATTTTTTTCTCTTGCAATCAATGATGGGGACTCGAATGGGGGCTTTAAGCCAAAGTCAACCGAGACATTTAACTGTATGGCATTAGCCGGGGAGAGCTGCCAAGCACTCCAACCTTTTGTTTGATTAATAAAGGCATCAGTTAAAGCCATTCCGTGTTTCGAGAATCTCTCTAATAGTATCTTTGCTCCAGAAGGCCAAATCAGATATGCAGCCGCACCAGCACTATTAAGAATAAGTTTACGCAGTGTTAAGTCATTGATTGAACGCCCGCGACCCAGTATCTTTTTCCCCCAAGTTTCTAAGCAGATATAGTCAATACCTTCAGCCAGCGAAAGAGCTTTTACTTCATCAAACCAGTTATTTGAGAGCATGACATCATCCTCCAAAATAATTGCAGGCTCATTACTCGAGGCAACAATCCTCCAAAGCTCTAAATGGCTCATAAAGCATGCCACCTCTATTTTGCTAAGCGGTCTTTGCCAACTAAATGCATTTTCTAAAAAAAAATGGTCATGGATATCATTGACAGTGACTGCCTGGTGCCAAATCGGCTTAAATCCCAGACGTTCAGATTGAGCTTCCTGATAACTTCGCCTCTGATGAGCAGACGCTAATGAAATAATATAAATCGATGGGGTCAAAACAAGACCCCCATTAAACGCCCCCACATGCGGGCAATTAGCTTGGGAGAAAAAATAATGACGCGAAATGGAAGAGCTAATAAAGTTTGCCAAATTAGTTGGAAACGTAATTTTTGCGCTTCCCTAACTCCCAAATTTTTAGACGTGAACATTAGCTTAGATTTGGCGTGATGAAATCCACGTAAAAATTCACTTCTGCATGGATTAGGTCCCTTTACAGATCCGCGAGATCTGTGCAACACCAAAACATTTGGAATGATGACCATTGGCAATCGTGACTTAAATAATTTAAGACACAAATCATCATCCTCGTAATAAAGGAAGAAATTTTCATCAAAGAATCTGGTAAAACTGAACTTTTCGATGCGCAATAACATAGCTGCACCACATATAAAACCAACACTGGCCGGTGCACTGGCGCCAGGTCCTTTCGATACCCAATATGTAATTGGCCAGCGATAATTAATCTCGGGTGACCCCTTCTCATTTAATAACTGGGGAGCAAGAATAGCTGCCTCTGGAAATTGATCAGCCGCATGCAATAGATCAACCAGTTGGGATAACGACAACTCACAATCTGGATTTAGCAAAAAAGCAAAGGGTGTTTTAACCTTCTCTAAAGCCCTATTATTTGCTGCACCAAATCCTATATTTTTTGAATGTTCCAGCACTATTGCTTGAGGCCATAGAGACTTTGCTTTACTAGCAGACTGATCTGCACTCGCATTATCTGAAATGATTACATTTGGACAGTGGTTGAGCAAGCTGTGCAAATTAGGAAAGCAGTGCGAGCTATTGTAGGTAACCACAATAATGGTTACGCTGGATAAATTGGGATGGTTAATTACAAGCATAGTTGATTAATCATTAAGTTGATCCGTAATAATGATTTCACTCCTCCGGCTAGTTTAATGAAGAGTTAAACAACTTCTTATACACCTGCGCAATTCCAAAAGCCTCTTTCTCCAAACCAAAGCTTTCTTTTACTTTTTTATTGGCCTCAACTCCCATTTTTTCAGCAACTTTAGGATCTTTCATGATTTCTATTGTTGCTGCTGCAAGAGCAACTGCATCTGAGGTATCTACCAACTGTCCATTAATGCCGGGCTCGACTAACTGATCAAATGCTCCGGTTCGACTGCAAATTAAAGCACAGCCAGTTGCAGCAGCTTCAAACGGAGTTAAGCCAAAAGGTTCATATCTTGGGCACGCTATACAAAGTAGACAACGTTGATACCATTCATGGACCTTTCCAGCTGTCACCTCACCCACAAATAAAATACGGTCACTTAAGTTCGCATCATCAATTTTTCTTTGTAAATTTTTTTGATATTCCAAATGTTTTGGTTGAGCCAGCCCTGCAATGATTGCCGTACATCCGGGCAAAGAGGGTAAGGCTGAAATCATGGCATCAACAAACACATCAGTGCCTTTATCAGGCCTGACACGTCCAAATACACCAATGCCATATTGGCCTGGTAGACCTGTTTCTTTCCAGGCATTTAATTTTTGACTTGGCGGAGTAAAACGAAGAAGGTCAATGCCATGAGGCACAACAGCGGTCGAATTAGGAACGAAGCTTGCTGCTAAAGGGGTTGTGCAAATAACCGCATCCATCCGTGAAATTAACCAACGAGGGAAAAATCCATGGCGATGCTGAGCTGCGGATGTAAAAACGAGCTTGATAGGCAATCTCAACACATCCCTTGCCCACAAGCCAAACATCATTTCATGATCACGACGAACATGCCAAATTCGGAATGGATATCGGGGTGATGGCTTTCTAGATAAATTAATGACCTCTTTTAATCCCATTCCAGGAATACCATTTGATAAGGTAGTCCCACAATAAGCCATTTGCCATTGCTGCAACTGAAGAGGCAATAGGGCGTTAACTGTGGCAGATACGCCCGTGTACCTTTTTTTCAAATTAAAGACAATTACATCAGGATCTTCACTTAATGAGAATTGTTTTTTTATCATTATTAGCCATTCACTAATGTGGTCTTTTCTAAAAGTACTTCTAATGCTGGTGGGCCCTCGCGGACTTGAACCGCGGACCAAAGGATTATGAGTCCTCTGCTCTAACCAACTGAGCTAAGGGCCCGTATAGATTAATCTTCCTCTAAGAAGCTCTTGAGTTTGTCGCTTCTGCTTGGATGACGCATTTTACGCAAAGCTTTAGCTTCTATTTGACGAATACGCTCACGCGTAACGTCAAACTGCTTACCCACTTCTTCTAAAGTATGGTCAGTGCTCATCTCAATACCGAAACGCATTCTCAATACTTTTGCTTCACGCGGTGTCAATGAATCAAGGATGTCCTTGACCACATCACGCATTGAGTCATGCAAAGCTGCTTCTTGCGGAGCCAATGTGTTGGTGTCTTCAATGAAGTCGCCCAAATTTGAATCAGCATCATCACCAATTGGAGTTTCCATTGAGATAGGTTCTTTGGCGATCTTCATGATCTTGCGAATCTTGTCTTCTGGAATCTCCATCTTCAACGCCAATGTTGCAGCATCAGGTTCAACACCTGTCTCTTGCAAAATTTGACGGCTGATACGGTTCATCTTGTTGATGGTTTCAATCATGTGAACAGGGATACGGATTGTGCGGGCCTGGTCAGCGATTGAACGCGTGATCGCCTGACGAATCCACC